>NZ_JBJNMH010000021.1:0-95682 GCF_052168635.1 Serratia sp. CY47444 | reverse complement strand
AATTTTGGAGCAAGCTCTCTAAGAGCAACCAATTCGAATTGCTTACCTCTTATGAATGGGAAGTACATATTTCATCCTTATGAATGCTTTGTGTAAGAATATTTCCAAGTGCTAATCTCTTTGACCTAGTAAGTTTAAAGCTAATCGCCATGTTTGTAAGGGATGGTGGGAGTTTATTAACAAAGCCAAAGTCTGTTTTTCTGTGCGTTTTTAAAGCATATTTAAAAAGCTTTCTCAGTTCTTCAGAGCTTGCCTGATTAAATATATTAAGGCAATCTGCATAAATGCTCATATTGGATGATTCTAAAGGCTTGTTTGTCAACTTTTCTGCAATCAAAACATACTCGGGTTTTCTTAAAGAGCTGATCAAAATTTCGCGGTCTATTTCATGGGTGTTGACGATAGCCCTCTTAACCTCTTTCAAGGCCCCTTTCTCTGTAAACTCGATAACACCAACTTCATCAGGAACATGTAATAATACATTGTTAATATGTGTCTGATCACAAACGACATAAACCTTGTCAAAGATTTTTGAATATGAAGAAAGTTGATCTGGTAGTCTCTTTAAGCTATCAAACTTTGTTTTTATCTCGTAACACGTTGAATTTCCATTAACAATCACACAGTCGGCCTTGTTGTTTCCTACTCTGAATTCCGACAACATCGTTACATTTTTCTCGGCATGCCTTCTTATGTAAAGTTTATTAGCTATTGCATTCTTAAAAAAATACTCAGTCTTATAGTCCAATGATAGCTTTCTAAAGGCTAATTCAAAAACTTGAGCCACTTTCAATGGATAAACAGTCGGAGTTAAATAATCACTCAACACTTTATAGAGAAATGTAAGATCACCATCTGCTATCTTATTTATAGCTTGGCTAGTGAATAGTTGTGCAGCAATCCTGCTGTCAACTCTATTTCCCTGTGGAACAGGCATAACAACTCCGATATAAATAGTGTATTACAATGTAATCATAGCCTATTTTTTTCATACAGCTCAAGCATCTTCACTGGTATAGCCTAAGTCTTCGGCAATCGTCCAGCATCGCATGGATATTCGCAATATCGTCTTGCGCGCAATACTATCCCCGCCTCGCCTGCCCGCTTCATGTACCGCTTTTCATGCAGTTGCATGAGCAGCTCCAAACCGCGCCAGTACTGGGGCAGAGGGAGACGGCAACTGCATTTTTTTGCATGCAAAATCATGCACCCTATGCATGCACGCTCAAAAAGAGAGGCCCGCCAGAGAAAAAGCCGAGAAAGAAGAGGGGGGGGAGGTAATAAAAAACCCGCACCGGGAAGGGGGCGGGTGGGGAGGCATCAATGCACGTGGTGGTGGTTTCCGTATCGGTTAAGCGTTCGCTGGAGTGGTGGCGGTGACACCGGTGCCATGAGCTGTTGTGGCGGCAATGGCTGGCGGATCACGTGTTCGATACTCTCTCGCGTCTTAAAGGTGCTGGAGCAGTCAATATTCTGGCACTGGTAATAAGCCTCTTTGGTCTGTTCCGTCAGATAGCGGCTGGTGCGGGTGTGTGCACCGCTGCGGCAGAAAGGACAGCGCATCATGATTTGGTCCCCTTCTGCTGCATGCGTTGACGTTTTTCCTTCAGCTCAAGAGCAACTTGCATGCGTTTGGCAGGACTCCTTTTCAGCTCCGGCAATACGCCAGTTTCTTGCGGTATCGTCAGGCCAATCTCATTAAGCACCGGATGGTTGATATTTTGCTGTGCAATGGCAACATAAATGCGGCCTTGTAGCGTTCCCAGTATCTGCTGTTCAATCATTTTCATCGGATTGCCCTCATAGACGCCGTAAGCCCGTACAGCCAGTGCGCAAGCTTTGATAACGTCAGGGCTGATAAGCGCCGTGCTCATCGCATCTACTGCCTGATGCATCGCATGAGCAGCAAAGGTCGTGAGGACGTCTTTGTGCGCGGTCACTACCTTTGGCGCTGATTCACCACATCTGAGGTGAAACCCTATTTTATCCAGTTCCATCTCTTCAATCAGGCCGTCGAATTCCTTCGCTAGCTCCCGTTTGGAAATCCGGCTGTGGTGCTGCGCTTGCAATTCCGGGGTCATTTCCCCGCGCAGTTTGCGAAATAGCGTGCGCCACTGGCTTTCTGCCTCATGGCTCTCCACTTCGGTCTCTTTCTTCTGTTGGTGGCAGCGGGCAATGCCTGTCACGACGTCGTTTAATGCCTGATAGTTTTTGTCGTGGGCGGCGCGAGCGTCACGCAGGGCTTGCAGTTTATCGGTGATGGATTTCGGTAAGGCAGTGGTGCTCATGGTTGTGTCTCCGGTATCAGTCTATAGGAGGTATTCTGCTGAATGCCGCACAACACTGCCATCGATGTTGGTTGTCACTCCGGCTACACAACGTGGCCTTTTTTCAATGGGTTAGGTGACACTTTTGGGGAAGGAATGGCCCGCCAGAGAAGGGGCGTTTCGGTGAATCGGCCTATGCCTTTATCGATTCGCGGGGGTAACAGGGGTTACACAGGTTACAGATGTGATTTTAAAGGGAAAATTGTGTTACCCCGGCGAGAATGGTTGGGGTAACAACGGGTAACAGGATAAAACGACGCCGATATTGTTACCCCTGTTACCCCAACCAAAATAAAAGGGGTAACAGATTTTCTCCAGTGATTACAACGTTGTAACCCCTGTTACCTCTGTTACCCCTTAATAATAAGACTCGCGTAAAGCCTTACCCTAAGACGTCACTGGTGAAGACATACAGCTTCTTGACGCCCATCTCTGGCGGGCGGGTGGCCGTTTGCATTTTGCCGTCCTTGGCCGGAACCAGAAAACCGGCCTCTGCACACAGCCTTGCCACCTTCCGCGCATCGTAGCCCTTGCAGATTTCTTTCCAGCCGGACGGCATCACATAGAACGTCGTCACCGCCTCCACCTGCCGGGCATGGTTGCCTTTCTCCACCTTGCGCCAGCCCACCATGTTGCCGGGGCGGTTCATCTCGTTATGCCAGTCGGCAAAGCGGCTGAACTGCCCGGCCGTGAAGAAGGTGCGCACCTGTTCCAGCGCGGCAATGTCTTCCTGATTGGCGCTGTGGCCCCGGTCAGCCAGCCATGCGCGCATACAGGTCTGGGTCGCCCGCAGTGCTTCCCCCTCCGGCCAGCCGGTGATGCCGAGTCGCGTCGCCAGTTCCCCGGCCATGGCAACCAGCGCAAAGCGGTTGATGGCCCGCCCGACCTGATTACCGGCGTTATCCGGCATCAGCAACTGGGTGTACTCCTTCATCAGCGCCTTGGCGCTGGCCGTCATGCCGTTCAGGTCGGCGGTGAGGGCTTTCAGCCAGGCGCGGAACGGCGTGCCGTACACCGTCGCGGTGGCAACTTCAAAATGTTCCGCCAGCGCCTTACCGCTGTCGAACCCATGCAGGCTTTCAAATACGCCGTATTTGCCGGAGTCGCTCGGTATCTGGAGCATCCGCACTTCCATCCCGGCAAACGTCCGTTCGCCGGCGCGGGCAGCGTGTTCGGTGAGCGACAGCTCCCCGGTGGAGAAGAACAACAGCCGCCACTGCTTGCGGGCGCGTAACTCGCCGTCGGTGCCTGCCCGCCCCTTGCCTTGGCCGTTCGCCAGCATATAGGCGATGTTTCCGGCCTCGCGGCCGTCCACTTCCCGGATTTCATCGAGCATCATCGCCGCGTCGTTACGGCGGCTGGCGGTGCCTTCCAGCGCATTACCGGTGGAGCGCCACGTGTGCCAGTAATCCGGGCCGCCGCACACCGAGGTGGCCGCCTTCATGGTGGTGGTTTTTCCGTCGGTGGATTCGCCCTTGAGGTGATACCCGCCGCCGTCCATACCCACCAGTCGCAGCAGCGGCGCGGCAAATGCCAGACTGACCGCAAAGGCCACGCGGGAGTTGCCGACACAGTACCGGCCAATCTGCTCCTGCCAGTCGTCCAGCGTCCCGGCCACGCGAAAATCTTTGCCCTGCACGCTGGCGGTTTGCAGAATCACCGCTTCCGCACCGTCGCCGATAACCTCGTCCTGCAACACATACACATCGCCGTGCCAGCCGGTTTTGTTCACGCAGGTGACTTTGCGCTCCGGCTTGCACAGGGAGATATACTCCATCAGCCGGGCGCGGGCTTCGCCGGTGGTGCTGATGTACGACAGGCCGTTGACCAGCAGGATACGGCGCAGCTCTTCGCCGCTGCCGCTCAGCATCTCCATCGGCATCGCCCATTTACGCGGCTGGCCGTAGGTGTCCTCCCATTCCAGCAAACGGCCGAAGTTGCCGCCGTCGGCATCGCAGGTGATGGCCGTCACCCGCAACGGGTTGCTGATTTTGATGTTGCGGATTTCGGTGTCGCCGTCCGACTTCTGCACCTGCTTGTCGAACCACAGGTATTCCTGCGTCAGCCTGAAGCCCTGCGGCAGTTTCACCGCCGACTTACCGAGTTGCACCAGCTCTTCGTTAAACGCTTCCTTGGCGCGTGCCGGGCCGTTCTCCTGCATAAAGTCGTTCCAGTCCGCCTTATGGCGGGTCGGCGGCAGCGTCACGCAGCCGTTGACGGCCTTGGCGGCTTTCTCCGCCCAGACCTTGCCGGTGTTCTCTTTGCCGTCGTAGAAGTCATTGTCTGCGGCAATGACGATGCGGGCCTGCGGCCAGCGGGCGTGCACCGCCTGCGCCACGTTCGGCAGGTTGCTGGCCGAGATGGCGGCCACCACCCAGCCTGCGGCGAGCTGGGCGGCCGTCAGCGCGGTGGCGTAGCCTTCGGTGATAATCACCTGCGTCGGCGGCGCGTCGCTCTGTGGGGACGCACTGAGGGCGATAAATGCCCCCTTTTGCACCGTCCCCGGCAACAGCCGCTTATCCCCCAGCGGGGAAATCAACTGCGCGCCCGTCACGGCGCCGTGGATGTCCGTCAGCGCCAGCAGCAGCGACCCCGGCGGAAAGTCCACACCGCCGCTCTTACGGGCCGTGGTGGTCAGCGGCTGCGGCAGGCTGGCAAACCCCTTGCCGGTAAGATACTCGCTTTGCCCCTCCGTACAGGCGGCCAGCCACTGCGCTACCGTGTCGGCCACCGCCGGTGCCGGTTTGGAGGCTTCTCTTCTGGCGGGCTTGGGCGGCTGTTGCTGCACCTGACTCAGTTGCAGCACGTCGGCCACTTCGTTGACGGCCTGACCGAGGCTGAGGCCGTTGACCTTCGCCACCAAGTCCAGTCCGTCGCCGTGTGTGCAGTGCGTGCAAATCCAGCGGCCGTCGCCGTTCTTGTCGTCCATACGAAACGGCTTGATGCCGCCGCACGACGGGCAGGGGCCGTGCTGACCGTGCGGGGGTACCGTGACCCCCAGCAGCGGAAAAATAACGTCCCAGCGGCCGCGGGCGGCCTGTTTGGTCTGTTCTAACTTGGTCATTGCGCCCCCTTAATGCAGCGTCGGTGCCGAATGGCCGGATGTGACCGCCACGCCGCACAGCTCCGCCATGATGTTGCAGCCTTGCGCCGTGAGCTGCGGTGCCGCCAGCAGAATGTCCGGGGCCACCATATCGCCCAGCAACGAGCAGGCAATCGCCATGCCTTCGTCAACGCCGTGCAGCTTCACAAACAGCGCTTCGATGTCGCTGGCAATCAGCATCTGCAGGCTGTCCAGCGTGTGGGGAAGCGTCATGCCCTGCGCCGCACAGGCGGCGAGATAGGCCTCGGCTACTGCACGGCGAAACAGCGCGGTGCGCACTTCCAGTGGAATGCAGGAGGCAGAACCGTTATCCAGCGTCATGCGACCACCTCGCCGTTAATTGCGGCGCACTGCGCCTGAACGAAGGCCAAATCCTCCGACAGGTAAGCCACCATGGCGGCCATTTCCTGCGTGGTGATGCCGGTCGGGAACGGCGTAGAGGCGGCCTGCCCGGCGAACAACATATCCAGCAGCGAACACGCCTGCTTGGCGCGATTAAGTTTCTCAAAGGCGTCTTCGGTCATGCCGTAAGACAGGTAGCGGCAGGATGGCGGCAACAGCGTGCCCTGAGCTGATGATTGCCCATGTGATGAAGTCATGATTTTTGTCCGTCAGAATCGAAGAAAATGAAGCGTGATAAACCGCGTTACAGGAAGCGGGAATAATGGGTGTCGTTGTGCTCCGGCGTCGGCCGTCGTGTCTCTCGCGGGCGGCTGTAGACCACCTTTACAGACGGGTGCAGCCTGAGCGGCGACTGACCGGCGGCTGGCCGGGGAGCAAGGTTGCGCGGCGCATCGGCGATTTTGCGGTACACCTCACTGAACCACGGCAGCGGCATGGAGGTCATGTTGCCGGACAGGTCATACTCAAACACCACTTCATAGGCGAACTCCGGGTTTTTACGGGCCGTTGCCTCATCGGCGCGATACAGGCTCAGGATACGCACCGTTCTGCCTTGCTGATGGCGATAGCGCTCGCCGTGCTGGGGAAACTCACGCATGGCAGCCTCCCTGTGGCAGGCGACCAGCGAACAGGAGTACGTAGTCACCGGCCAACTGGCGGCGGGCGCTGCGTTCGTCACCGGCAGTAATACGCAACATCACCGGACGGACTTTGCGCTGGGTGCGGTTGATTGCGGCAAAGATGTAGGTACACTTTGATGTAGCCATAGCGTTGCTCTCAATTTACGTGAATGGTGAGGCTCTGGCAGTGTTACCGCACTGTTCAGAGCCGTTGTGTTTAATACGCACACCGTGATAGTGTACGTACATAACGGTGATGATACTAAGAGGTTATGTACGTACATGTCAACTGCAAAACGAGACAAAAGTCCTAAAGGCGAAGGTTTTTCTCCGACTTTTCAAATTAGAATCCCGCCAGACCTAAGAGAACAGCTAAACACCGAAGCAGCCAAAGACGAGATGAGCCTCGGAAACTGGTTCAAAGAGTTAGCCAGAAACGAATTAAAACGCCGTGGTATCGAGCCCAAAGGTTGATTCTTTGTTTGATGCGGCGTTCTGGCCGCATCAGGCAAGATCGTTTTGAGCATTGATCCACTCCCTGATTTCTTCTGCTTTCCATGCAGTAATCTTCGCTGAAATTTTTACTGGTTTTGGAAATGTTCCTGCTGAAACCCTTCTCCAAAGTGTTGCGTGTGAAAAAGGCAAACAAGGCATAAGCGTTCTTTGTCTAACAAAACCCGTCTGAGGTATAAAACCGTAATTATTACAATTAGTTGTTTGCATGTTGATACCTGTGATGCCATGAGATGATGCGAGATTAAAACCCACGGCGTTGTAGTTCCAGCGAAAATGGAATTACATAAAATCAATGTTAATTCCAATAAAACAAAACCAATTTCATTGAGTTGGCGTGGTGTTGTTGTGTTTGTATGTAATTGATTTTTATTTGTTTTTATTTTTATGGGTAATCTTTGGGAGCTGCATGGATACGCAGGGAGGGGGATGGAGGGTGATGGAGCGTGATGAGTTGGTTTTTAAGGTGGTAAAACACTCACATGTATGTTTTGTGAGTGTTAATATATTGATTTTAGTCGTAAATTGTCTTTATGGCTGCTGATATTTTACTTCTGATCGAAGAGGCTCTTAACCCATCACTGGAAATTCCATTTTTTTCGACAAAGTCATCAATTAAGTCTTTAACATGCTCAACACATACAGTGTTGTCTTTTTTTAGCCATTTTGATGGATTGGACTTATTTTTCTCCTGCGCAAGTAAGCTTACGGTTATACCAATAATTTTATTTAGGCTAACAACTTCCTCTTCTTTTTTGTATAGCCCTCTATTATTAGCAACTAATTGCTTACCCAGCAATTCAGCTTCGCCACCAATGAATTGAAGAAGTGACCTTGTTTTGGAGTTCATTGCTAAACTACTAATGGCAACTTTACATCTATCAATGATTGCACTTGGCGTTGTCACATCATCCCGACAGTTAAATCCGACTGAGAATATAATGTCTGATTTTACCTTCTCATCCATATCTATTGGGTGCGGATGCGGTTTGTATTCACCATAGTTTGTAACCCTGGGTATTTTTTCGTTTTTGAAAATCTCTTCTAGAGTTCTTTTTATTCTCACTCGTATATGAGTGATTATCTCAAGATGTTCACCATCTATGTCTTTTCTTCTTGCGTATGGTGATACTCCGACCAAACATTTAGACAGCTCATCGATAGTAATAGATGGTAAGGTTGCGAATCTTTCGAATTCCGTCATCCGCTGAAAACTTTTCATTTAATCAGAGTCCATATCTAATTTAATTAATTTATCTTGCCATAATAGTAATGCTTTCTTTCGCTCATCAAAATACTGATGTCTATTATAAATACCTTCAACACCTTTGATTCTGTGATTAAGGCAGCGTTCTGCAACTATAGGATCAACACCAAGCGAGGCGAGGTGTGTTCTGGCTGTACGTCGAAAATCATGAATAGTGAAATTATCAATGCCATGTAAGTGAGGTCGTAGCTTTGCAAGAGCAACTGGGAGGGTGCTTTCTACAATATGGGGGATCATACGATTCTGCATTTTCCTTGCGGGAAGAACCCATTCACTGTTGCATGACATAATCTTGAGTTCATTTAGCCATAATATGGCATTCTCGGGAAGAGGAATATCAATATCATCACCATTTTTTGTACCGGTTAGGTGCCAAATGGCATTATTTAAGTCTATGTTTTCCCATCGAGCTGAGCATAGCTCCATTTTCCTACAACAAAGGAGTAAAAGTAGTTTAAACGTGAGCTCATTTTGTCGGCCGAATCCTTTGGCTTTTTTCATTGCCGAGAATAATTGGGATAGTTCGTCATCAGTAAGAAATCTTTCCCGCGATTTCTCTTGCCCACCTGCATCCGCAAGTTCGAATGCAGCAGCAGGGTTTACCTCAAGAATATGTCTTTTAATCCCGTAATTGAAAATTCTTTTAGTCCAACGTAAGACATCGTTGGCTACGGTTGGGGCACCACGTGAAACGATATTTTGTAGCATATCATCAATATGCCGTGGCTTAACTTCATCAGCTTTAAGGTGGCCGATACTTGGATTGATATCCTTATCTATTCTACGTCTGAGAATGTCTGGATGCTTCCAGCGGCCAAGAATCTGCCGCTCAAAATATTCGGTCGCTAGGTCAGAGACTCGACGTGCGTTCTTATCTGCTTCGATTTTGGCGATAGCAGACGCTTTACGCTCTTTTTTCTCACCTGCCACGTCATACCCAAGAGCAACTCTTGCTGAAAGCATCCTGACTGTTTCACGCGCTTTAGCAAGGGAAAGCTCCCCATAGGACCCGATCCACATAGCTCGCGCTTTACCTGCCAAACTGTAGCGGAAGCGCCATTTTGGTGTTGCGAAGCTATCGCGGTAACAAAGATAGAGACCATTACCATCGGCCCTGCCTTCGAAGCGTTCCCCCGCCTTTACCCAAGCTTTTATCTGTATATCCGTAAGTTTTCCCACGCTCAATAACTACCTTGTACCAAAAGTGTATGTACCATTTTCATGGTTGGTACAGTCTATGGTACATCAAAATTGTGAGGTTTGAGTAGGTGAAGTGGGACTGAATGAGACTAAAAAAGCCCGTAAGTGACGGGCTTTTATGAATATTTTATATTGCATGACACATGCTGATAAATTACTCGATGTTCTGGATCTGCTCGCGCATTTGCTCGATCAGCACCTTCAGCTCGATGGCGGAAGCAGTGACGTCGGCATTGATCGACTTGGAGGCCAGGGTGTTCGATTCGCGGTTGAACTCCTGCATCATAAAGTCGAGGCGGCGGCCGACGGCTTCTTTCTTCTTCAGGATGTTGTGCGTCTCTTTCACGTGCGCTTCCAGACGGTCCAGCTCTTCGGCGACGTCGATACGTTGCGCCATCAGCACCAGCTCTTGCTCCAGGCGGGTGTTTTCCAACTGTACCTGCGCCTCTTCCAGCTTGCTGACCAGGCGCTCGCGCTGCCATTGCAGGATGTTCGGCATCTGGGCGCGCACGTTGACCACTTCGGCGCTGACGCCGTCGAGGCGCTGTTCGATCAGCGTTTTCAGCGCGGCGCCTTCGCTTTCGCGTGCGACGATAAAGTCATCCAGCGCGCCGTCCAGCGCTTGCATCAGCTCGGCGCTGATGACGTCTAGATCCTGCTCCTGCGCGGACATCACGCCCGGCCAGCGCAGCACGTCGATCGGGTTGATTTCCCCTTCGTCGCTCTGCATTTTCACCCAGTTGGCGGCTTCGACCAGCTGTTTGGCCAGTTTTTCGTTCAGGATCAGCGAGCTTTGCGCGCTTGGATCCAGTTCGAAACGCAGGTTGCATTCGACTTTGCCGCGCGTCAGGCGGCCACGGATACGTTCACGGATCACCGGCTCCAGGCTGCGGAATTGCTCCGGCAGACGGATGTAGGTTTCTAAGTAGCGCTGGTTAACGGAACGCAGCTCCCAGGCTGCGCTGCCCCATTCACCCTTGATTTCACGCCGGGCGTAGGCGGTCATGCTGCGGATCATTGATGCGTACCCGTAATAGGAAAAGATGGGGCGATTATAGCGTCGCGACCGCGGGCAGGATAGGCATTACGTCACGAAGCCCGTATAATGCGCAGCCAATAGTTGATTTGAAGCCGGAGAGAGCCCATGCGTCCTGCAGGCAGAGCACCACAGCAAGTTCGCCCCCTGACACTGACCCGTCACTATACCAAACACGCTGAAGGTTCAGTGCTGGTTGAGTTTGGCGATACCAAAGTCTTGTGCACCGCCACGGTAGAAGAGGGCGTTCCGCGCTTCCTGAAAGGCCAGGGGCAAGGTTGGATCACCGCCGAGTACGGCATGCTGCCGCGCTCCACCCACAGCCGCAACGCCCGTGAAGCCGCCAAAGGCAAACAGGGTGGCCGCACGCTGGAGATCCAGCGCCTGATCGCGCGCTCGCTGCGCGCCGCGGTGGATCTGAAAAAGCTCGGTGAATTCACCATCACTCTCGACTGCGACGTACTGCAGGCCGACGGCGGTACCCGCACCGCCTCTATCTCCGGCGCCTGCGTGGCGCTGGCCGATGCGCTGAACACCCTGGTGGCCAACGGCAAGCTGAAAGCCAACCCGATGAAGGGCATGGTAGCGGCGGTTTCCGTCGGCATCGTCAACGGCGAAGCGCTGTGCGATCTGGAGTATGTGGAAGATTCCGCGGCGGAAACCGACATGAACGTGGTGATGATGGAAGACGGCCGCATGATTGAAGTGCAGGGCACCGCCGAAGGCGAGCCGTTCAGCCACGATGAGCTGTTGGCGCTATTGGCGCTGGCCCGAGGGGGCATCGAAACCATCTTCCAGGCGCAGAAAGCGGCGCTGGCGGACTGATTTTTTAAGGCGACTGAGAAGTCGCCTTTTTTATGCCCGACGATCGGGCGGCAGTAATGACAAGACCCAAGCAGATTCAGACGAGGAGAAGCAGTAATGAAAGCCTATCAGCGCCAGTTTATCGAGTTCGCGCTTAACAAGCAGGTATTGAAATTCGGCGAGTTCACCCTGAAATCCGGCCGCACCAGCCCGTATTTCTTCAACGCCGGCCTGTTTAATACCGGGCGCGATCTTGCGCTGTTGGGGCGCTTCTACGCCGAAGCCCTGATGGACTCCGGCATCGATTTCGATCTGCTGTTTGGCCCGGCCTATAAAGGCATTCCTATCGCCACCACCACGGCGGTTGCGCTGGCGGAACACCATGAGCGCGACGTGCCTTACTGCTTTAACCGCAAGGAAGCCAAGACCCACGGCGAGGGTGGTTCGCTGGTCGGCAGCCCGCTGCAGGGGCGTGTGATGCTGGTGGATGATGTGATCACCGCCGGCACCGCGATCCGCGAGTCGATGGAAATCATCGGCGCCAGCGGCGCTTCGCTGGCGGGGGTGCTGATCTCCCTCGACCGTCAGGAACGCGGCCGCGCGGATATCTCCGCCATTCAGGAAGTGGAACGCGACTATCACTGCAAGGTGATTTCGATCGTGACGCTGAAGGACCTGATCGCTTATCTGGAAGAGAAACCGGAAATGGCGGACCACCTGGCGGCGGTGCGCGCTTACCGCGAGCAGTTCGGGGTATAAATAAAAACGCCGGGCATGCCCGGCGTTTTCGTTATTGCAGCTGTGCCGCCAATAGCGGCCAGCGGGCGTCGAATTCCTGCGTTGGACGATAGCGGAATTCCGAACGCACATAGCGCGACAACATGCCTTCGCAGAAGGCCAGCAGCTGGCTGGCCAACAGCGTTTCATCGACGATGAAGCCTTTTCCTTCGCGCAATTTGCGCTCTTTCAGCACCTGACGCAACTGCGCCTCGATGCGTTCGAACAGCTGGTTGATGCGGCCCTGCAGGCGATCCTGTTCAAACATCAGCGCGTGGCCGGTCATGATGCGCGTCAGCCCCGGGTTGCGTTCCGCAAAGCCCAGAATCAGCAGTAAAATCAGGCGCAGACGATTAAACGTCTCTTTCTCGTCCTGCAAGATCAGGTTGATGCGGGTGATCAGGCTGTCTTCGATAAACTCGATCAGACTGTCGAACATCCGTGTCTTGCTGGGGAAATGCCGGTACAGCGCAGCTTCAGAAACACCCACGTTCGCGGCGAGCTTGGCGGTGGTAATGCGCTGGCTGCCGTCGCTGGATTCCAGCATCTGGGCTAACGCCTGCAATATTTCCTCGCGCCGATTCCTTTTCGTATTTTCTTTTTCTGCCATGTCTGATTAGACCCTTGCTAAAACTTAACTGACGGAAACCCGGGCACCGGCCGCTGCAGAGCAGGCTCTGTGCGGCTTATGTGATAGCTTTTTTACGATGCTGGGGTCAGCGGCCTTAACGGCCTTTTTCCGCGCTGCCTGGTGTGCGCTGCAATTGTCGCGGTAAAACCTTGCCGCAGAGACATCCTTCTCCCCGGAAAGGCAAGGTTCAGGCGACGTTTCCCTGCCGGCCATCGTGCATTGGGTGGCGCTTAGTGGCGCCCCGAGTGGCCGAAGCCGCCTTCGCCGCGCTCGCTACTGTCGAACTCTTCCACCAGGTTGAATTCGGCCTGCACCACCGGCACGAAGACCATCTGCGCGATGCGTTCGCCCGGCTCGATGGTGAAGTGCTTCTGGCCGCGGTTCCAAACGGACACCATCAGCTGGCCCTGGTAATCGGAGTCGATCAGGCCGACCAGGTTACCCAGCACGACGCCGTGCTTATGGCCCAGGCCGGAGCGCGGCAGGATCACTGCCGCCAGGCCGGCGTCGGCGATGTGGATCGCGAGGCCGGTGGGCAGCAGCGTGGTTTCACCCGGCGCCAGCTCTACCGCGCTGTCCAGGCAGGCGCGCAGGTCGAGACCGGCGGAGCCCGGCGTGGCGTAGGTCGGTAGCGGGAAATCCTGACCGATACGCGGGTCGAGGATCTTAACGTCGATTTTTTTCATCATAACGGCTGACTATCTCGTCTATTAAACGTTGGCCAAGGAGTGCCTTGTCGCTCAGCGCCAGGCGCTTTTCTCCATCCTGCCAAAAAAGGTGCAGGGCATTGGTGTCGCTGTTGAACCCGTGCTCTGCAAGCGATACATCGTTAGCGCAAATCAAATCCAGCTTCTTACGCGCCAGTTTTTGCCGCGCGTATTCTTCCACATTCTGGGTTTCGGCGGCAAACCCCACGACAAACGGTCGATTTTTGGTCATCGCGGCCACGCCGGCGACGATATCGGGGTTTTTTACCATCTTGAGGACGATTTCATCACCCTGTTTTTTTATTTTTTCATCGGCGATCTGCTCGGGGCGGTAGTCGGCCACGGCGGCGCAGGAGATGAAAATCTGCTGCTGCGCCGCGCGCTGTTGCACCGCCTGCTCCATCTCCAGCGCGCTGGTGACGTCCACTCGGGTGACCGATGGCGGCGTCGGCAAGCTGACCGGCCCGGCGATCAGCGTCACCTGCGCGCCGCGGGCGGCGGCGGCGCGGGCGATGGCGAAGCCCATTTTGCCGGAGCTGTGATTGCTGATGAAACGTACCGGATCCAGCGCTTCACGCGTTGGGCCGGCGGTGATCATAACCTGCAAATGTTGCAGATCCTGCGGGGCGGAGAAATGCGCGTTCGCCAGGTCGACGATGTCCAGCGGATCCAGCATGCGGCCCGGGCCGACGTCGCCGCAGGCCTGGCTGCCGCTGTCCGGCCCCCAGAGCAGCATGCCGCGCGTCTGCAGCGTTTGCAGGTTGGCCTGCGTGGCGGCGGCGCGATACATCTGCTGGTTCATGGCGGGGGCGGCGGCGATAGGGGCGTCGGTCGCCAGGCAGACGGTAGTCAGCAGATCGTTGGCCATGCCGGCGGCGACGCGCGCCAGCAGATCGGCGGTCGCCGGCGCCAGAATCACCAGATCCGCCCACTTGCCCAGTTCGATGTGGCCCATGGCGGCTTCGGCGGCGGGATCCAACAGATCGTCGGACACCGGGTAACCGGAAACGGCCTGCAGCGTCAGTGGCGTAATGAACGCCTTGGCGGCGTGGGTCATCACCACGCGCACTTCTGCACCCCTGTCGCGCAGGCGGCGCACCAGCTCTGGGCATTTGTAGGCGGCGATGCCGCCGCTGATGCCAAGCACAATATGTTTGCCGGAAAGTCCCGTCATCATCATTGTCCGATTGAAAGCCGAAAGATGCGCCATTTTAGCATATCCGCCGTTCAGGTGAGCGATTCCGCAATGGCTGCAGGGCGTTACATTGTGCTTTGCGAAACACTTCGCAATGTTATCAAACACCTGTCGAACGCGCCGGGCAGCACATGGCATGCTGTAGCCCTTTCAGGGAGGAACACGATGAGCAACCCGATTGTGGCGTGCTGGCCGGGCGCGCTGGCGCCGCGTGAAAAGCTGTTGATGCAGGGGGCGGCGGCGCTGTCCGACGCAGAGCTGTTGGCCATTTTCTTGCGCACCGGATTGCCCGGCGTGCACGTGATGCAGCTGGCGGAGCAGCTGCTGCGCCGGTTCGGCTCGCTTTATCACCTGATGTCGGCCGATCATCAGGCTTTTTGTAGCCAAAAAGGCCTGGGGGATGCCAGCTATACGCAGCTGCAGGCGATTGCCGAGCTGGCACTGCGCTTCTTTTCCAGCCATTTGTCGCAGGAAAACGCCATGCTCAATCCGCGCGTCACCCAGCATTATCTGCAAAGCCTGCTGGCCCATCGTGAGCGAGAGGTCTTTTTGGTACTGTTTTTAGACAATCAGCACCGGGTTATTCGCCATCAGGAGATGTTTGCTGGTACCATCAGCAGCGTCGTCGTCTACCCGAGAGAAATTGTGCGTGAAGCGTTGAAGGCTAATGCCGCCGCGCTGATTCTCGCGCATAATCACCCCTCGGGTAAGGCTGAACCCAGTCATGCCGACCGTTTGATAACGGAACAGGTGGTGAAAGCCTGTCAGTTATTGGAGATCCGAGTGCTCGATCATTTGGTGATCGGTCGGGGTGAATGCGTCTCTTTTGCCGAGCGCGGATGGCTTTAAGCGATTTTTTCGCGATCCTTGTGGGATCTTTAGCTGTTCGGGACTTGAGCACTTACGCTTCAGAGCGTATACTACGCCACCTTTGAGAATCTTGGGTTTGGCGCAAGAGCCTATCTCAGCAGGTTTCTGACCTGATGTGTGGTTTCTACCTGATGACGAGAGTCTCCTCAGTATGAAGTTTGCTGAGATGGGCTCTAAAAGCCTGACGAGGCGGCCATACCCTATACGAAGCTCGAGCTGATTTGATTTTTGGAGAATAGACATGTCCCGAGTCTGCCAAGTTACTGGCAAGCGCCCGGTGAGCGGTAACAACCGTTCCCACGCAATGAACGCGACCAAACGCCGTTTTCTGCCTAACCTGCACTCACACCGTTTTTGGGTTGAGGCTGAGAAGCGCTTTGTAACTCTGCGTGTATCTGCTAAAGGTATGCGTGTTATCGATAAGAAGGGTATTGAGACGGTTCTGGCCGATCTGCGTGCCCGTGGTGAGAAGTATTAAGGAACTGAATCATGGCTAAAGGTGTTCGCGAGAAGATCAAGCTGGTTTCTTCTGCTGGTACTGGTCACTTCTATACCACCACGAAGAACAAGCGTACTAAGCCGGAAAAATTGGAACTGAAGAAATTCGATCCAGTTGTCCGTCAGCACGTAGTATACAAAGAAGCTAAAATTAAATAATTTTAGTGGATTAATGAAAAACCCGGCCTTGGCCGGGTTTTTTGTTTTATAAAGGGTAGAAAACGTCGGAGGGGAAGCCAGATGCCTGAATTACCGGAAGTTGAGACGAGCAGACGCGGTATAGAGCCTTATCTTGTCGGCCACAGCATTCAGTATGCGGTGGTGCGCAACGCGCGCCTGCGCTGGCCGGTTTCCGAGCAGATCCTGACGCTGAGCGATAGGCCGGTGCTCAGCGTGCAGCGCCGAGCCAAATACCTGCTGATCGAGCTGGAGAACGGTTGGATTATCGTGCACCTGGGCATGTCGGGCAGCCTGCGCATGCTGCGCGAGGAGAACGAAGATGAAGCGGGCAAACACGACCACGTCGATTTGGTGATCAGCAACGGCATGATCCTGCGCTATACCGATCCGCGCCGTTTCGGCGCCTGGCTGTGGTGCGAAGATTTGGCGACCAGCAGCGTGTTGGCGCACCTGGGGCCGGAACCGCTGAGCGAAGCGTTCAACGGTGACTACCTGTATGAAAAATCACGCAATAAGCGCACGTTGATTAAACCGTGGCTGATGGATAACAAGCTGGTGGTCGGGGTCGGCAATATTTACGCCAGCGAATCGCTGTTCAGCGCCGGGATCCTGCCCGATCGTCCGGCGGGATCGTTGAGCAAAGCCGAAGCGGAACGGCTGGTGAAGATCATCAAGGCGGTGTTGCAGCGCTCCATCGAGCAGGGCGGTACGACATTGCGCGACTTTTTGCAGTCGGACGGCAAACCGGGGTATTTCGCGCAGGAGTTGCAGGTTTACGGGCGGGCGGGAGAACCTTGCCGCGCGTGCGGCACGCCGATCGAATCCGCCAAGCACGGGCAGCGCAGCACCTTCTTTTGCCGGCGCTGCCAGCGCTGAGCATCACTCGGCGGCGAGCTTCGCCATCAGCGCCTGCGTAACCACGTCAGGCAGGAAAGGCGCGATATCGCCGCCGTGACGCGCGACCTCCTTCACCAGAGAGGAGGAGATGAACGACCACTCCTCGGAAGGCATCAGGAACACGCTTTCCAGCGTCGGCATCAAATGGCGGTTCATGTTCGCCAGCTGCAATTCGTACTCAAAGTCAGACACCGCCCGCAGGCCGCGCACCAGGATATTGGCATTCTGGTGAGCGGCAAAGTGCGCCATCAGCTCGCTGAAACCCAGCACTTCCACATTGCCCAGATGCGAGGTGACCTGCGTCGCCAGCGCCACGCGCTCATCCAGGCTGAACAGCGGCTTTTTGCTCGGGCTGGCGGCGATGGCCAGAATCACGTGATCGAACATCAGCGACGCGCGCGTCACTAAATCCAGGTGGCCGTTGGTCATGGGATCGAAGGTCCCGGGATAGATGGCTTTGCTGGTCATGATTCACTTCTCTGAGTAGTTGCGGCCCAATGCCCATAATGCGGCATATTTATTGAAGGTATATTGCGCGTTGACCACCGCTAACAGCAACCCCTGTTTACCGTCAAGGAAACCGGCCCGCAGCAGCCAGGTTTTGACGAAGGCACCGAGCGTGTGGGTCAGGATGGACAGATAGCCGCAACGCTTGCCGGCCCGGTGGCGTTGCGTGGCCCACTCTTCGGCATAGCGCAGCTGTTTGCGCTGGAAGGCGAAGAAGTCGCGGCAGGTCAGGTGCAGCATATCGCCGCTGAGGGGGATCACTTTGGCGTCGCCGATGTTCAGCGATTCGTGCACCAGATCGTCGTTATAGCGATAGCGTTGGTTGGCGTACAGGCGGTTGACGCGGTCGGGATACCAGCCGCTGTGGCGCATGAAACGGCCAAGGAACAGGTTGCGCCGCGCACAGCTGTAGACGGCGCCGTCGTCCGGTGCGTTCAACACCCGCTCGATGGATTGCCGCAGCTCGGGGGTGACGCGTTCGTCGGCGTCGATCATCAAAACGTAGTCATGACTGGCGTAGCTTTGCGCCAGCTGACGCTGCTTGCCGAATCCTTGCCAGTCGGTGTGCGTGAAGACTTTGGCGCCCAGACTTTCGGCGACGGCGACGCTGTCGTCCTCGCTGCCGGAGTCCAGCACGATGATTTCATCGGCCCAGGCGACAGAGCGCAGGCAGTCCGGCAACAGCCCGGCTTCGTTTTTGGCGATCATCACCACCGACAGGCTTTTGCGGCTGCTCATTCAGTGGCTCCGGGGCGGCAGATGCGGTTCAAGCAGCTGCAGCAGGCGCTGCAACGCTCCCTGATTCTGATACAGCACTTCCACCGCATGGCGGCCGTAGTAGCGACGGTAATCTTCGTCGGTCAACAGGGTTTCCACTTCCTTCACCAGCGAATCCACGTCGGTCACGGTGATCAGGCCTTCGGCCTGCGAGAGCTTGGCGCAGATGTCTTTAAAGTTGAAGGTATGTGGGCCCATCAGCACCGGGATGGCGTGCGCGGCGGCTTCCAGCGGGTTGTGCCCGCCGCGTTCCACCAGGCTGCCGCCGACAAAGGCCAGATCGGCGATGCCGTACAGCAGCATCAGTTCGCCCATGGTATCGCCGATCACCACCTGGGTGCTGCCGGACGGGATTTCGCCGCTGCTGCGCAGGGTGTAGCTGAAGCCGGCCTTCTGCACCAGCTCTTTGGCGGTCGGGAAGCGCTCCGGGTGACGCGGCACCAGGATCAGCAGCAGGTCGGGGTGTTTTTCCAGCAGTTTGCGGTGCGCTTCAAGCAGGATGGTTTCTTCACCGTCATGGGTGCTGGTGGCGATCCACACCGGGCGGCGCGGCGCCCATTGGCGGCGCAATGTAACGGCGCGGGCGGCCAGCTCCGGGGTGACGGAGATATCGAATTTCAGGCTGCCGGTTACGGCCAGCTGCGAGCGTTTCAGGCCCAGTTCGATAAACCGATCGCCGTCTTCCTGGTTCTGTGCGGCGATTAGCGTAATGCGGCGCAGCATATCGCGCATGAATCCGCCAATTTTCTTGTAGCCAGCGGCGGAGCGAGCCGACAGGCGCGCATTGGCGATCACCAGGGGGATTTGCCGCTGATGCAGTGCGTTGATCAGGTTAGGCCATAGCTCGGTTTCCATGATGATCACCAGCTTGGGATTCACCTGGTCGAGGAAGCGGTTCATGGAACCGGGCAGATCGTAGGGCAGATAGACATGATGCACGTCTTTGCCGAAAGCGGACTGGACGCGTTCTGAACCTGTCGGGGTCATTGTGGTCACAGTTATCGGCAAAGCGGGGTAACGATGGCGCAGCGCCCGCACCAGCGGGATGGCCGCCAGCGTTTCGCCGACGGAGACGGAATGCAGCATAATGCCGCCCGGCACGACTTTCCCGGCGCAGAAGCCATAGCGTTCCGCCCAGCGTTTACGGTAGGCTGGAGCTTTGCGGCTGCGCAGCAGTAAGCGGAGCCAGATCAGGGGTTGGATGAGGTAGAGTAGTACCTGATATAAACGCAGCAACATTCTATCAATTTCATTTATATGGGTTATTCGGAATAGTACCATAACTGGAAGGGAAAGGCGCTAATTTGGTAACCTTGGGTGTCAGTTTCAGACAACCGGCGAGCGATTTCGCCGATAGGCTCGGAATGAAGAATATTTTAATTATTCGCCGCGACAACATCGGCGATCTTGTTTGCACTACGCCCTTGATTGAAGGGGTGAAAATTGCCTATCCAGACGCAAAAGTTTATCTGCTGATCAATAAAGTCAGCCAGGACGTTGTTAAAAACAACCCTCATCTCGAGAAAGTCTTTGTCTATAAAAAGGCCAAGCACAAGGCGAAAAATGAAACGACGTTGGGCGTTTATTTCGAACGTCTGATGATCTTCCTGAAGCTGCGCAAAATAAAGTTCGATGCGGTCATTCTGGCCAACCCGGTGCCTTGCAAATACAGCCTGCGTTTAGCAAAAATGGCCGGCGCCACCCATATCATCGGTGCCGATCTGGGCACGAAAGAGATTCAGCGCCCGTTCCGCAAGGACGATTTCCGCGGCCTCCATCAGGTTGAACACACCTACAGCTATTTATCGGCGATAACCGATCAAGCCATTCCGATCCCGCCGGTGCGGGTATTCCTGACGCCGGAAGAGCGGCAATTGGCGGTGCAGCGGCTGCAGGAACGTCTGCCGTCGGTCGAACGGGTATGCGCCGTGCATATCAGCAGCCGCAGCCCGAAAAGACGCTGGCCGGTTGAACGCTATGCCGAAATCATCAACCGTCTGACCGCCGATCCCCACACCGGCGTGCTGATCTTCTGGTCGCCGCAGGGCACGCTGGCGCCGGACGACATCGGCGATCGGCAGCGCGCCGAACAGCTGCTGGCGCTGTGCCAAAACGAACGCGTCGCGCTTTATCCGACGGCGTCGGTGCGCGAGCTGTTGGGCGGGTTTGATTTATGCGACCGGGTGCTGTGCAGCGACGGCGGGCAGATGCATCTTGCCGCCGCGTTGAATAAGGACATGGTGGTGTTCTTTGGCGATACCGATAAAACGTCCTGGCATCCATGGACTGGCCGCCATCATATTTTGCAGAGTGAGTCGGGGCACTGTGAAGATGTTTCTGTCGATGAGGTTTGGCAGAAAATGCAGGCACTCAGCTAACGAAGAAAATAAGGCAGGTATCACCTGCCTTATTTATTTTTTTATTATTTTTCTTTCAGCTCAATATATTGACGGCAAATAGGGTCCAGCCCATAGCTCAGCAATTGCTGTTGATTTATCTGTGGCGGATTGGCGTAAATTTCCGCCATTTTTTCTGCCAGCGACGCTTCGTTTAATTCCGCCAACGCGTTAGCCATGCCGGCTTTTTCCAGAATTTCCGCAGGGCCGCCCGGACAGCGGGTGCTGACCACCGGCGTGCCGCACAACAGCGATTCTACCAGCACGTTGCCAAACCCTTCACTGTCGGAGCTGAGCACCAGCAGCGAGGCATGGCGAATAAATGGGTAGGGATTGGCCTGGAAACCGAGGAATAGCACGCGCTCTGCGATGCCCAAGTCTGCCGCCAGACGTTTGACCTCGGCGACGCGGGCGTCATCCCCGGTGCCGATCAAAGCCAGCGGCGCCTGAATGCCGGAGAGCGCATAGGCTTTCAGCAGGCGGTCATGCCGCTTGGTGGCGTGAAAGCGGCCGACGTGCACCAGGTAGTCCTGACCGGCCAGTTCGCAAGGCGCCGCAGCCTGTTGCCGGATGGCGTCGATGTCGAACGGATTGTTGATGACCGCCAGGCGGCGCGGGCGGATCGGCAAGTTCCGCTGCAGGTCGTCGCCGACCGCCTGTGAAACGGCGACGATATTTCTCCCCTGGTAAACGTTGGCGATTTTACGTTGCTTGAGCCAGCGATCCAGGCCTTTGCGGTGGCCGAGGTAGGAAGTGGAGAGGATGCCGTGAATGCAGAACCACAGGCGATCCGCGGCCAACCGCTTGCTGCGGCTGACGATGCGATCGGTTTTATGCAGATTCGAGAACATCAGATCGAACGCGCCGTGTTGGCGCTCGTGTTCGGCTATTGCCCGATCCAGCGCGGCGGCGCGGCGTGAGAGCTCGGTCAGCTTGCGCCAGGGGGCACGGCTGCGATCGGCCACCACCTGATAATCAATGCCCGGCGGGATAGGGTAATTGCAGACGTCGCGCAGCGAGATCAGACTAACTTTATGCCCCTGTTGCTGCATGCCCTGGCACAGGGTCAACACCACTTTTTCCGCGCCGCCTCCCGGCAGGCCATCGATGATCATCAGAATACGCATAGCTAATCCAGTAACCGGTTATAGAGGGAAATGAGCTGTTCGGACAGATGCGCCGGCGTGGCCGTCATAATGCGCAATCTCGCCGCTTCGCCCATGGATGATCCCAGCGCCTGGCGCGGCAGCGCCCGAATGGCCTCCGTGATGGCCGGTACGTCGAGCGCGTCCGTCACAAAGCCGTTCTGGCCAGGGGTGATAAACTCGGCGCCGCCGCAGGTGGTGCTGGTGACAACCGGCAGACCGCAGGACATCGCTTCCAGAATCACATTCGGGAATGGATCGTACAGCGTCGGCAGCAGCAGCGCGTCCGCGGCCTGATAGAACGGCAAGGTCTGTTTCTGCACGCCCATAAAGTGAATGCGATCGCCGCAGCCCAGCGACTGCGCCAGCGCCCGGTAGCGTTTTTCGGCCTTGTCTTTGCCGACCACCAGGAGGTGGCTGTCGGTCACCGCCACGGCGCGGATGGCGGCGGCCAGCCCTTTGCGCTCGAAACCGGAGCCGACGAAGACCAGGCAGTGCGCCTGTTGCGGGATCTGATATTGCTCGCGCAGACGCCGGCGCAGGGCCTCGTCGGCGGGCGGGAACTTTTGGTTGTCGATGGCGTTATAGATCACCGTGATTTTGTCGGCGGGCACGCCAAAGTCGGCGATGATTTCCTGCTTGATCATCTCGGCGTTGCAGATGACGGCTTTCAGCTCCGGCGCGGCGTACATGGCGCGTTCGGCGCACATCACATAGCGGTGATAGCGGTTGGAGAACAGCCACTTGCGGCGCCATTCAGGCAGCAGACGCGCGCGTTGCAGCAGCCAGCGGCGGTGTACGCCGTCGCCGGCGCGGTAGATGTCGCAGCCGGGAATG
Organism: Serratia sp. CY47444; assembly: GCF_052168635.1. Classification (NCBI taxonomy): domain Bacteria; kingdom Pseudomonadati; phylum Pseudomonadota; class Gammaproteobacteria; order Enterobacterales; family Yersiniaceae; genus Serratia; species Serratia sp. CY47444. The sequence continues at coordinate 72,993 of NZ_JBJNMH010000021.1, read as the reverse complement.
CGTTCGTGGCTTTGCACCAGATCGAAGCGCTCTTTCTGCCACAGTGCCCTGGCCGCCACGGCGAAGCCCCGTTCGCGGCTGATGCGGCCGAGCTTTAACGGATTGCACAGGTGAATGTGCCAGTTGGGATTGGCGTCACCTTGCCATTCGCGGGTGATGACGTTCAGATCGAGATCCTGTTGTTCCAGCGCTTCCAGGGCGCGGGAAACGAAACGTTCGGCTCCGCCGTCCGGGCGGTATTTTTGGCGAACGATCGCCAAACGAAATGCTTTCATGCCAGCGTGCTCCGCGCGGCTGCAATCACCGCGTCTGTAGGAATAAGGTCGAGATACCGTTCGTCTGTGCCGGTATCAATGGCATCCGGATCGGGCAGTTCGCCGAAGTCGCCGGCCCAGATCACGGCGCCGGTAGCCTGCCACGGCCGCCAGAAAGTCAGCTTGGAAGGGCCGAACAGCGCCACGCACGGCGTTTGCAGCGCGGCGGCCATGTGCATCGGCACTGAATCCACGCCGATAAACAGCTTGGCGTGATCAATCAGGGCGGCCAGTTGGCGCAGCGTCAGCTGGCCGGCCAACGAGATTACGCCCTGCGGCGGGCAGAGCGCCAAAATGCGCTCTACCATGGCTTGTTCTCTGGCGTCGGGGCCGGAGGTGATCACCAACTGGTGTCCGTCGGCCTGCAAGGCGGTGAGGGTGGCGGCCATTTTCTCTTCGCTCCAGCATTTGAAGAACCAGCGCGAGGTGGGCTGCACCACAATATAACTGCCGGCGACGCCCTGTTTCTGCAACCGTTGCTCACAGGTCTGCCAATCCTGCGGATCGTAACTCATGGTGACATGCTCATTGAGCGTGGGCAGGTTCAGCGGCGCCAGCAACGAGAGATTTTGTTCGACGGTATGCAGGTGGGCGTGATTGTCCACCGGCACCAGCTGCGTGTGACAGTGGCGCCACAGGAAGCCGCGGCGTTTGGGGAAATCGAAGCCCAAACGGATGCGCGCGCCGGTCAGGCGCGTGATGATGGCGCTGCGCCACTGATCGGCCAGATTGACCACCAGATCGTAGCGCTGCGCCTTCAGGCGGCGCAGCAGCGCCAGCTCGTGCCCCAGATGCGCGCGGACGCCCTGTTTCTTCCATTGGCGGTCGATGGCGAACAGCGTCGACAATTCCGGATTACTGGCTAGCATCTCCTGCGTTTCCTGATACAGCAGCACATCGATCTGCGCCTGCGGGTAGTTTTGCCGCAGGCTGCTGATGACCGGCGTGACCAGCAGCATATCGCCGTGATGGCGCAGTTTTATGATCAAAATACGCTGTACGGATGGGGCGGAAGTTAGTGCTGGCGCGTCGTTCATCATGAGTCGCTTTCTGGGAAACCAATCTTTGATTCTAAATGACCCGATCGCATGTGGCTACTGTTGCACGGTTTTCTTGCCGGGCCGCAAAAAAATCGCCGAGCCGGGGACGAATGCGCTTCAACGTTGTCCAAACCAGGCAGCAAAGTCGTTTGCCCTGGCGAAACGGCCTGCGTAACATAGTGCATTCTGTTGATATCAGGCTCGATATTCATGACTAAACCGGCGTTTCTCATCACCATTGATACCGAAGGCGATAATCTGTGGCAAAACCACGATCGCATCGCGACCGAAAACACACGTTTCTTGCCGCGCTTTCAGGCGCTGTGCGAGAAATACGCCTTCAAGCCGGTTTATCTCACCAACTATGAAATGGCGATGGACCCGGCTTACGTCGAGTTCGCGCGCGACGTGATCGCCCGCGACGCCGGCGAGGTCGGCATGCACCTGCACGCCTGGAACAGCCCGCCGTTGACGCCGCTGACCGACGATGACTGGCGCCACAAGCCTTATTTGATCGAGTATCCCGCCGATCAGATCCGCGCCAAGGTCGATCACATGACCAAGCTGCTGGAAGATGCCTTCCAGACCAAAATGCTTAGCCATCGCGCCGGCCGTTGGGCGTTCAACGAATACTATGCCTCACTGCTGCTGGAATACGGCTATCAGGTGGACTGTTCTGTGACGCCGCGGGTCAACTGGCAGTTTTCGCCGGGTAACCCGCAGGGCAACGGCGGTACCGATTACAGCCGGTTCCCGTCGCAGGCCTATTTCATTGATCCGCAGAACATCGCCAAGCCGGGCGCTTCGGCGCTGCTGGAAGTGCCGATGAGCATCCAGTACAAGCATTCGGCGCTGATGAATGCGTTCAAGCAGGGCTATGATCGGCTGCGCGGCAAGCGCCGTTCGCCGTCCGTCAACTGGCTGCGGCCGAGTGGCGGCAACGTGGCCAAGATGATCAGCGTGGCCGAGACGTCGCTGGCGCAGGGGCATGACTACGTCGAGTTTATGCTGCACTCCTCCGAGTTTATGCCGGGCGGCAGCCCGACGTTCAAAACTGAACAGGATATCGAAGTGCTGTACCGCGATCTGGAGCAGCTGTTTGACTGGCTGCAGCAGCGCACGGTGGGCATGACGCTGGCCGAGTATTATCAACTTAAAGCGAACTAAGCACGCACATGTCGAAGAAATGGAAAATCAAGGTTGCCGACTGGTTCTTGCGGCGCTATACGGCGAAGTACGGCCGTTTTCAGGACAAGGCGACGTTCGACGGCGCCCAGCAGTTTGACAATATCGTCATCTATTCCACCACGGCGTTGGGCGACTTCATGTTCAACACGCCGGCATTGAGGGCGATGCGGGAACGCTACCCCAACGCGCACATCACGCTGGTGGTGCACAAGAAAAACCGCGAGCTGGTGGAAAACGGCCGCTATTACGATCGCGTGGTGTATTGGGACAGCAAGATCAAGACGATACGCCCGTTGCTGAAATCGCTGCGCGAACATCAGCCGGATTTGGCGCTGATCCTGCACTCCCATCTGCCTTATGACATCATCAGCGCCGTACTGGCCGGGGCGAAGTACATTATCCGCGATAACTACAGCTCGGGCATTTGCGGGCTGGAGCCTTGGCTGACCAACTATGTCTTCCATTATTACGGCCACTTCGTGCGCCGCAAGCTGGAGCTGATTTCCATTTTAGGTTGCCGCAGCGACGATCCGACGATGGAAATTCCCGTGGATTATCAGCGCGGCGTCAAAAGCAGCGACCACCCCACCATCGGGTTTCAATTGGGGGCATCTACGGAGTCGCGTTGCTGGCCGGTTTCACACTATGCGCGGCTGGCCGATGAGCTGGTGGCGAAGCACCCCAATGTACGCATCGTGCTGATTGGCGCACCGTTTGATGACGGCAAGGCCAAACAGTTTATGAGCTTAATCGGCCCGCAAACGCAGGCCTGCGTGGATAACCAGATCGGCAAAACGGGGCTGCAAGGCTTGCTGACGTTGCTCGACAGTTTCCATGTTCTTGTCACCGGCGACACCGGGCCGCTGCATCTGGCGGTGGCGTTGAAGGTGAAAACCATCAGCCTGTTCGTGACCGCCGATTCACGCTCCACCGGGCCGATTCAGGATCCTGAACTGCACCGCATCATTCAGGTGTCGCGTACCGGCTATACGATGCCGCTGGAGGCGGAAAGCCCGATGGGGGTTATTCAACCGCAGCGGATTTATGACGAACTGGTCGCGCACGTGCCTTTAGCGCGCTAAAGGTGCGGCGACGCATCGGCCGCGAGGCGGATGCGGTTAGCGCGGCCTGCGCCCGCGCAGCTTCGAAAGAAAGGTATCCACTCGCGCATAGCGCATCTGACGGACTTTTTTGCCCGGCACGTCGCTGTTGCGGCAGACAGCGGCGGCGCGGCGCAGGATATGCAGCGTTGCCGGCGCGTAATGGTAATAGCCGTACACCGCCTTCGACATGCTTTTCACCTCGGAAAAGCAGTTGGCCAGCATCAGGGCGGCCAACCGGCGCAGCGGCTCATCCCCAGAATGCTGCGCCACAAAGCGCAGCATTTTCTCCATAGCGAACAACAGATCGTCAATATCTTTGGGTTTGATATTGCGGGTGATGCCCTGGTTGTTATCCCGATAGAAGTAGAGTTCGCACTCAAGATGGGCGATGCGGCGAGTTTTGAAATACTGAAAAGGCGTGAAAATCACGTCTTCATAGCGCCTGCCGTCTTCGAACGCTTCCCCTGCCAGCAGCGTGCGTTTATATACCCGGCTCCAGAGATGCCACATTGAGCGCGCGAACAGCGGTTGCAGGCAGCTCAGCCCCAACGATGAAAAGTCGTAGGCTACGGGCTGCGTCGCGCGGTTCTCGGATTTCGGCGGTTGTTCGGTGAACTTCTGATAATTAAAATCGATCAGGTCATACTCACCGGCGATCAGCAGGGGATGCAGGATCGCCAGATAGTCGTCGCTTAGCAGATCGTCGCCGTCGAGAAAGGTGACATAGCGCCCGGTGGCTTGCTGCAGGCCGACATTGCGGGCGTGTGCAATACCGCCGTTGGCCTGAGAAATAAAAGCCACCTGCGGATGCTGCTGCTGCGCCAGGTACCGGCTGACCAGCGCCCCCGACGCATCGGTAGAGCCATCGTCGATGATCACCACCTCAATATCATCAGAAATCTGCGTAAATAACGAATCCAGCGCAGCGATGATGAACGCTTCGTTATTATAAAACGGCACGATAACGCTGAGCAGCGGTGGTTGAATGTTCACGCGGCCTGCTCCTGTGTGGAAGTCTGTCTCGCCACGGAGAGCACTCCGGCGATCAGCGCCAGACAGAACATGGCGGTGCCTTCCGTGCTGAAGAAGATGACGTCGCTCAGCCCGTAAACGAACAGGCTGGCGCTCACGCTCAGCAACAGCGCGTTGCGCTGCGGCCGGAACGAAGAGAAGAACAGGCAGACATAGAGTGCCAGCAGCAGCAGTACGCCCCAGACGCCCTTGAGCGAATAGGTTTCCAGCAGCTCGTTGTGCAGGTGGACGTTGATATAGGGCATAACGCCAGACAGGCGAGGTTGCTGTGCGACCATCGCACGGATCTCTTCGCCGCGCTGTTCGGCGGATTGGCCCCAGGGGGCTTGTGAGCCGGTACGCCATGCCAGCGTTTGCATCGACAGCCGTGAAATGATCGAGTTTTCAGTCTGTGGCTGATCCATCAGACGCATATCGGTCTCAAAGGCCTGAATGCGTTCTTCTATCTGCGGTTTAAACACCAGGCCGCAGGCTACGAGCAGCAGCGGTACCGAGGCCATCAACGCGAGCTTGTGTTTTCTGGAAACCAGTTGCTTGGTGGCCAGCAGCGACAGACAAATCGCCACCGGGTAGACCAGCATCGCCGCGCGGGTGCCGGTGAGCACCAGCGCAGAGAAGGACAGCAGGAATGCCGCAATGTACAACACCAGACGGTAGCGGGTGCGCAGCATCAGGATGGCTTGCATCATGACCAGATCGATGGCGGTCATCAGGTAGGCGGCGACCGTGGCGCGATCGAAGTTGAGCTCTACGCGCGGGATATCCAGACGCAGCCCTTGATAGAGGGAATAACCGTTGATCGCCAGACCGGTGACGAGAGCCACAACGATCAACAGGCGCTGCACGCACAACCGCTCATTGAGCGCAATCAGCAAGATGAAAGCGGTCGCGAGCTGCAGTTTGCCGGTCGACATATAAGAGCGATAGATATTGATGTAGTCACCCGGCTGTTTGAAGTGATGCATCCAGAGGATGGTTCCCATACCTACGCTGAACATCAACGCGGGCAGCAGCAGATTTCTAACGTTGCTGAAGTAGTAGCGCGGATACAGGCAAACGGCGATAAAGGCGATGTAGCTGGAAACGTAAAACAGATTGCGTCCGGTCGCGGAACCGAAAGGGATGGTGCAAAAAGCGATGGCGCACCCCAGATAGATCAGATAGCTGAAGGCAGGGTGCGGCGTTCTGTATTTTAGCATCGGGCGTGTTTTCCGGCTCACGTGTTGATTAAACGATAAAGGATCGCAGCGTGTCGTCGAATTCAACTTTGAACTGAGCATAGTTGAAATGTTCCGCAGGATAGCGCTGCGCATTTCGGCTCAGAGTCTGGTAGGTTTCTCGCTCCAGCAATTTCTCAACGGCATCCGCACAGTCGATATGCGACAGCAGCTTGGGCGCTACCAGGCTGTCGGTCAACGGATCGTAGACCTCATGCGGGAAGTCGACCTCGATATCGGTGAGCTGCCGGTGCTGTTCGATGGTGACCGACGGCGTCAGGCCAATGCCGCAGACCCCGTCTTTCACCGCTTCCGGCTGGCCGTCGACCTGCGGGAAGATGACCGGCACGCCGAAATAGAGCGATTCCATGCAGGACAAGCCGAACGGCTCGGTAATCGGCGTGCTCATGTAGATGTGCGTGCGATTGAAGAAACCGGCGACGTCATCCTGATAACCGCTGAAAGTGATGCGGTCGCCGAGCTGAAGCCGATCCGCCAGCGCCTCGAACGCCGCGCGATCCGGCCCTTTGCCGGCCACTTCCAGCGTGACGTCATGCCCGCGCCGCAGCAGCTCCTGCATCATCAATAAGGAAACGCTGATGCCTTTCAGGCTGACCAGGCGTGAGGCCGTGCCGATCCGGACCGGCTGCGACAGCGTTTTCGGCGCAGCGTCGATCCCTGCCGGCGTCTTGATGCGGTTGATCACCACGTGATTGGGGCAAGGCAGATTAAAGCGCAGCTCCATCACTCGCTTCGACGCGTGTGAGGCAGAAATGACGCCGTCCAGCATGGCGAAGAAACGCAGCGTCTTTTTATTCTTGGGGTAACGCCAGGAGCAGCCGTGATCGTAGTAAACCAGCTTGCCGCGCTTGGGTTTGGCCGCCAGCCCCGGCACCAGGTCCCAGACGATCACCACGTCGGCGTTGGCCCGCTCGATTTTCCACTTCAGCAAAAATTTGCGCAGGAACTGCGGGCAGCGCAGCGGCAGCGCATTGATCAGGCGGTTGGCGAAGGTGACGGGCTGATGCGCAGGCAACTGGCGGCGGATCTCTTCGCCAATGTCGCCGCTGATGCACAGGACCTGGTTGCTGTCGTCGGTGGTATCGTTGATGTACTGCAGGAACAGGCGCTCGACGCCGCCCATTTTACCCAGGTTGATAATGTGCAGTTTTTTCATGCTATAACCTTTTGCAACGCCTGCCATGCCGTATCGGCGTCAATTGTCGCCATGCTTTTTTCCGGCGAAATCAGCGAGTGCTGATTTTGCCCGTAGCCGCCGATCAGGCCGGGATCGGTTGGCCCGAACAGCGTGATGTTCGGTTTGTCGAGCGCGGCGGTCAGATGACTGAGTCCGGTGTCGACCGAGACCACGCCCTTGGCGCCGGCCAGCACGTCGGCCACCTGCTGCAGGCTGAGCTTCGGCAGCACTTCGACATGTGGAAAACCTTCCGCCAAGCGTAGCGCGCGCTGATGTTCATGCTCTGCGCCCCACGGCAGTTTGATCTTCAGCCCGCTGTCGGCCGTCAGCGCGATCAGCTCGCGCCAGTTCTGCTCCGGCCAATGCTTATCGTCACGGGTTGTCGCGTGCAGAAACACCAGATATTGACCGGCATCGACCGGCGGCTGGCTGAGAAAACGCGCGGCGATGGCGTAATCGCCGTAGCTGCCCGGTTTATCGTAGCCGAGGCTTTTGGCGAACAGCTCGCGCGTGCGTTCCACCGCGTGCTGCTGTTTGTCTATCTCATGACGCACGTTGTAGAACCAGCTGGCGAACGGCTCGCGCGCGCTCTTGCAGTCCGGGCCATGTTTGTTGCCTTTGGCGACGCGGGTGATCAGCGCGGCGCTTTTGATCAGGCCCTGCGCGTCGATCACCACGTCGTAATGGCGTTCTTGCAGCGCGCGCTTGAAGTCGCAGCGCTGCTGTCGGGTGTCGCTGCCGAACCAATTTTTACGCCAGCGGCGAATGGCCACCGGGATCACGCGATCCACTGCCGGATGCCAGGTGGGGATTTGGCTGAAACCTTCTTCCACCACCCAGTCGAAGCGGATATCGGGAATGGCCTGCAGCGCGTCGGTCAGGGCGGGCAGCGTATGCAGCACATCGCCCATCGAGGACGTTTTTACGATTAACACCTGCATGACTATTCCTCGCTGGCGACAAGTAACGGCGTCAGCGCATCCAACACTTGCTGCGGCTGAATATCGATCAAACTTTGGTGGTATCCCTGCTCGGCATCGCCTTTACGCACCTTGTGATAACCGCTGATCAAGCGGATAACCCGCGCCTTGTCGGAGAGCGGCGGCGTGAAGTCGGGGCTGCTTGGGCCGTACAAGGCTATCAGCGGTTTGTTCAACGCTGCGGCAACGTGCATTAAACCGGAGTCGTTGCTGACCACCGCCCGGCAGGCCGCGATCAGGATCACCGCCTGCTCCAGCTGGGTTTTTCCGGCCAGGTTAAGGCAGAAATCGCGCGCGTCTTCCTGCAACGCGGCGCGGATCTGTTCGCCGGCCTCGTGGTCTTTTGCCGAACCGAACAGCGCGATTTGATAGCCGCTCTCGATCAGCCGTTGAGCCAGCGCTGCGTAGTGATAGTGCGGCCAGCGCTTGGCGGGGCCGAACTCCGCGCCTGGGCAGAAGCCGACGATCGGGCGGCTGTCGGTCAGGTTGAAGGCCGAAGTAGTTTCGGCGATCTCTTCGTCGCTCACCCGCAGCTGCGGCCACAGCAGCGGCTGCGGCAGATCGTCGGCGCGCTGAACGCGGCCTTTGTCATAGGCCAGCGCCACATAGCGCTGCACCATCAGCGGGAAAGCGGCCTTGTCGAGCACGCGGACGTCGTTCAGCAGGCCGTAGCGCATTTCGCCCCGCCAGCCGGTGCGCTGCGGGATATCGGCGAAGAAAGGCACCAACGCGGATTTGAACGAGTTGGGCAGAACGTAAGCGCGATCGTAACGGTTGGCGCGCAGGGCGCGCCCCAGGCGGCGGCGTTCGCCGAGCCCCAGCGCGCCGTGGCCCAGCGGCATCGCCAGCGCCTGATTGACTTCCGGCATGCGCGCCAGCAGCGGACGGCACCAGGCCGGTGCCATCACATCGATCTCCGCCGACGGGTATTCGGCCTTCAGGGTGCGATAGAGACTTTGCGACATCATCATGTCGCCAACCCAAGAAGGGCCGATAACCAGTATTTTCATACCCAGCGTTAATTCCTTCAGCTTATGCGGTGCGGTTCAACCAGGCCATATACTCTTTCACGCCTTCGGCGACCGTTTTGAACGGTGCGTCGTAGCCGGCGGCGCGCAGCTTGGTCAGATCGGCCTGGGTGTACGCCTGATAGCGGCCCTTCAGCTTTTCCGGGAACTCGATGTATTCCACCGCGCCTTTCTGATGGAAGTCCACCACCGCGTCGGCCACCGCCTGGAAGGTTTCCGCCCGGCCGGTGCCGCAGTTGAAGATGCCGGATTTGCCGGTTTCCCAGAACCACAGGTTAACCGCCGCCACGTCGCCGACGTAGATGAAGTCACGCTTGAAGTTTTCGCTGCCGGCGAACAGTTTCGGGTTTTCGCCGCGGTTGATCTGGGTGTTCAGGTGGAAGGCGACGCTGGCCATACTGCCTTTGTGGCCTTCGCGCGGGCCGTAAACGTTGAAGTAGCGGAAGCCGCAGATCTGCGAGTCCGCTTCCGGCAGGATCTCACGCACGTACTGATCGAACAGGAATTTGGAGTAGCCGTACACGTTGAGCGGCGCTTCATACTGACGCTCTTCGATAAACTCTTCGCGGCCGCCGTAAGTGGCGGCGGAGGAGGCGTAGAGGAACGGGATTTCGCGATCCAGGCAGTAGTGCAGCAGATCTTTGGAGTACTGATAGTTGTTGTCCATCATGTACTTGCCGTCCCACTCGGTGGTCGCGGAGCAGGCGCCTTCGTGGAACACCGCTTCGATTTCGCCCAGATCGTCGCCGGCCACGATGCTGGCGATAAAGTCTTCTTTATCGATATAGTCGGCGATGTCCAGATCGACCAGGTTGACGAATTTGGTGCCGTCTTTCAGGTTATCCACCACCAGGATATCGCGATATCCCTTGTCGTTCAGTGCCTTAATGATGTTGCTGCCGATCATGCCGGCGCCGCCTGTGACGATAATCATTGGGTTACCCCTGCTAAGCTGCTGGCGGGGCACAATGCCCCACGCTCAATGGCGGTTATCATAGCATTTCATGCCGCGGCAAACAGCGGAAGGGCTCCGAATATCCCGCATTGCCATTGAAGTCCGCTTTTTGCCGTGATATCTGCTGCAATTTTAATATTCTCTCCCGCGCATTCTCGTCAGTTTGGTTACAAATCAGTAAAATATGCCGTAAATAGCCCAATCCTGGAGATAACCGAATGTCAGCGTCTTTTTATCAGCAGTTGGAACAACAGCTTGCCGCCACTCGCAGTGAAGGGCTGTTCAAGGAAGAACGCATCATCACCTCCGCGCAGCAGGCGGATATCGCCGTTGCCGACGGCAGCCATGTGATCAACTTCTGCGCCAATAACTACCTGGGCCTGGCCAACCATCCGGCGCTCATCGCCGCCGCCAAGTCGGGGATGGACAGCCACGGTTTCGGCATGGCGTCGGTGCGCTTCATCTGCGGCACCCAGGACAGCCACAAGCAGCTGGAACAGAAACTGGCGGCCTTTTTGGGCATGGAAGACGCGATCCTGTACTCCTCTTGCTTCGACGCCAACGGCGGGCTGTTCGAAACCCTGCTCGGCCCGGAAGACGCGATTATCTCCGATGCGCTGAACCACGCGTCGATCATCGACGGCGTGCGCCTGTGTAAGGCCAAGCGCTATCGCTACGCCAATAACGACATGACCGAGCTGGCCGCGCAGCTGAAACAGGCCAAAGCCGACGGCGCGCGGCACATTCTGATCGCCACCGACGGCGTATTCTCGATGGACGGCGTAATCGCCAACCTGAAAGGGGTTTGCGATCTGGCGGACGAGTATCAGGCGCTGGTGATGGTGGATGACTCCCATGCGGTGGGCTTTGTCGGCGCCAACGGGCGCGGCACCCATGAATACTGCGAAGTGATGGGCCGCGTCGATATCATTACCGGTACGTTAGGCAAAGCGCTGGGCGGCGCGTCCGGCGGCTACACCGCCGCCAAGAAAGAAGTGGTGGAGTGGCTGCGCCAGCGCTCGCGTCCGTACCTGTTCTCCAACTCGCTGGCGCCGGCGATCGTCGCCGCGTCGATCAAAGTGCTGGAACTGCTGGAAGAGGGCGACGCCCTGCGCGATCGCCTGTGGGCCAACGCGCGTCTGTTCCGCGAAAAAATGACCGCCGCCGGCTTCACCCTGGCCGGCGCCGATCACGCCATCATCCCGGTCATGCTGGGTGAGGCGAAGCTGGCGCAGGAATTCGCCAATGCGTTGCTCAAGGAAGGCATCTATGTGACCGGTTTCTTCTATCCGGTGGTGCCGAAAGGCCAGGCGCGCATCCGTACCCAGATGTCCGCCGACCACACCCCGGAGCAAATCGAACGCGCAGTGGCGGCGTTTACACGTATCGGTAAGGATCTTGGCGTTATTGCATAAGGTAAAACCATGAAAGCACTGTCAAAACTGAAAGCGGAAGAAGGGATTTGGATGACCGACGAGCCTCAGCCGGAGCTGGGCCACAACGACATCATGATCAAAATCCGCAAAACCGCGATCTGCGGCACCGATGTGCATATCTACAACTGGGACGAATGGTCGCAAAAAACCATTCCGGTTCCGATGGTGGTCGGCCATGAATACGTGGGCGAAGTGGTGGCGATCGGTCAGGAAGTCAAAGGCTTCAGCATCGGCGATCGCGTGTCCGGTGAAGGTCACATCACCTGCGGCCACTGCCGCAACTGCCGCGGCGGCCGCACGCACCTGTGCCGCAACACCGTCGGCGTGGGCGTGAACCGTCCGGGCAGCTTCGCGGAATACCTGGTGATCCCGGCGTTCAACGCCTTCAAGATCCCGGATAACATCTCCGACGAACTGGCTTCGATCTTCGATCCGTTCGGTAACGCGGTACACACTGCGCTGTCGTTCGATCTGGTCGGGGAAGACGTGCTGGTGTCCGGCGCCGGCCCGATCGGCATCATGGCGGCGGCGGTGTGCAAACACGTCGGCGCCCGCCATGTGGTGATCACCGACGTTAACGAATACCGTCTGGAACTGGCGCGCAAGATGGGCGTGACCCGCGCGGTGAACGTCAGTAAGGAAAACCTCAACGACGTGATGGCCGAGCTGGGTATGACCGAAGGATTCGACGTCGGTCTGGAAATGTCCGGCGCGCCGCCGGCGTTCCGCACGCTGCTCAATGCCATGAACCACGGCGGACGCATCGCCATGCTGGGCATTCCGCCTTCGGATATGTCGATCGACTGGAACCAGGTCATCTTCAAGGGGCTGTTTATCAAAGGGATTTACGGCCGCGAAATGTTCGAAACCTGGTACAAGATGGCGGCGCTGATCCAGTCCGGCCTGGATTTGACCCCGATCATCACCCACCGCTTCTCGATCGACGAGTTCCAGCAGGGCTTCGACGCCATGCGCTCCGGCAAGTCGGGTAAAGTGGTGCTGAGCTGGGATTAATCTCGGCAGACGTGAAAAAGGCCGGAATTCCGGCCTTTTTTTATGCTTGCGGTTTGGCTTGCGTCCAGTGTTGCCAATGACGCTTGATGAAGGTCACCGGCGGCGAGGTGGCTATGCTGTCGGCGATGACGCCCAGCGCGGTGCCGGCGTTGGCTTTTTCCTTCGGCGGTTTGACCTTGCACTGTTTGATGCCACCGCTGAACGGATTTTTCGGCTGCGGTTTTTGCGGCTTGACCGGCGGTGGAACGTAGCTGCCGCCGCCGTTGCCCTGCGGTTCGTTCAGCAGCGCGCTCGGTTTGACCAGCACGATATCGGCGGGCAGCGACGGCAGCATCTGCTGCAGCACTTTCACCGTCGCCGGACGTGGATGCCCGATGGCGATGGCGGAACCGTTGCGCCGCGCCAATTCAACTGCGCGATTGAACTGGCGGCGGATGTCGGCTTCGTTCGCGGTATCGTCGAGGAACACCTTGCGTTTGATCACTTTCACGCCGGTGCCGGCCGCGGCGCGGGTCGCCTGGCTGTTGCCGATGGTCATGCTGTCGAGGAAGTACAGGCGGTAGCTTTCGAGCGCCTGCATCACTTTCTGCATGCCCGGCAGGCTGGAGGTCATGGCGCTGCCCATGTGGTTGTTCATGCCGACCGCGTAAGGCACATTGTTCACCGCGTTACGGATGATGCGCTGGATCTCGTCGCTGCTCATGGCAGGCTGCAGGGTATCGCGCTCCAGCGGCTGCTTGCTGAGCGGCGCCATTGGCATGTGGATCAAGACTTCGCGGCCCTGGCTGTGGGCGCGAGTGGCCATCAGGCGGGCATGCGGCGCGTTGGGCAATACCGCAACCGAGATCGCCGTTGGCATTTGCAGCACTGCGTTTTCTTCGTGAGGGCGGTAGCCCACGTCATCGATGACGATGGAGAGTTTTCCTGCCTGCGCAGCGTAAACCTGCAGCAGACAGCCTATTAACAGAGCTGTACGGGTTTTGACATAGTGCAAATCTATCTTCCCAACCACGGCAGTGGGTTAACCGCCTGTCCCTGACGACGGATTTCGAAATAGAGCGACGGCGTTCCCTGGCCGCCGCTGGTGCCGACCAGCGCGATCGGCTGGCCGGCGCGCACCTGCGCCCCGACGTTGACCAACGCGCTTTGGTTGTAGCCGTACACGCTCATGTCGCCTTTACCGTGTTCGACCACCACCATCAGGCCATAGCCTTGCAGCCAGTCGGCCAGCAGCACGCGGCCATCGGCGACGGCTTTCACTTCGCTACCTTCGCGGGCCTCAATCACCATGCCTTTCCAGCGTAGTTCGCCCTGCTGCTGTTCGCCAAAGCCGTGCAGCGTGCGGCCGCGTACCGGCCACATCAGCTGGCCGGCCGGACGACCGAGACCGCCGGTGCGCGCCATCAGCGAGCGATCGGCTTCGCTAGGTTTGTAGGTGGTGCCGGTTTTCTTCGCCTGCTGTTCCTTGATGCGCACCTGTTCGCGCACTTTGGCCGCTTCACGCGCTTCGCGTTCGGCGCGCGCACGGGCTTCGCGCTCCGCCCGGGCGATCTTGTCGCGCATGCGGGCTTCGTTTTGGCGCAGTTCCACCAGGCGTTGTTGGTCTTTTTCTAGCGAGGCTTCCAGCGCGGTCAGCGTTTTCTTGCGGGCGCCGCGCGCCTGCTCCAGCTTCTGCTGCTGTGTTTGTTGTTCGCTCAGTAAGGACTTTTGCTGGCCCTGTTTGGCCACCAGCGTGGTTTTTTGCTTCGCCAGCTCGGCGCGGGTCTGTTTCAGCTCTTCGATGGTTTTCTGGCGCGCTTCGTTCAGATAGCCGAAATAGGCCAGAATACGTTCGCTGCGCTGGCTTTCTTCACCGCTGAGGATCAGCTGCACGGCGCTGTGCTGCCCTTGCCGGAAGGCGGCGTCGAGCTGTTTGGCGAGGAGGTTTTGTTGGGTCGATTGCTGCTTTTGCAGTTTGGCTATCGAGGCGTTCAGGCCGGAAATATCCTTGCTCAACTGGGTGAGCGTGCCCTGGGTGTCGCGCAACTGGCGGCTGGCCTGGGCGATGGTTTTTTCCTGCTGACGCAGCTGATCCTGCAGCGAGCTGCGCTGCTGCTGCTGCTGCTTCACCGCTTTTTCTTTCTCGGCGATGCTCTGCTGGATGTCTTTCAGCTGGGATTTATTGTCTTCCGCCGCCTGGCCGGCGAGCGGCAACAGCAAGACGCCAGCGCAAAATACGCTGGCGCACATGGCGGTGAACGTCCTTGGCGCGGTGCGTTCAGGCAGCGGCCGGCTGCCTGCGTTTGCGCTTCGGGTTACCCTTGATAGTGCAAAAAACGCCTTCTCCCTCATGGAGAAGGATTATTCCACGATGAACAGCGGCTTACCAGTCATCTCTTGCGGGATTTCCATTCCCATCAGCGTTAACAGGGTTGGCGCGATGTCCGAAAGCTTGCCGCCTTCGACCGCCCGTGCCGGTTTGCCGACGTAAATCAGCGGTACCGGCAGGCTGGTGTGGGCGGTATGCGCCTGGCCGGTGGCCGGATCGCGCATCTGCTCGGCGTTGCCGTGATCGGCGGTGATCAGCAGTTGGCCGTCGACGTCGCGCACCGCGTCAACCACCTGGGCGATGCAGGCATCCAGCGTCTCCACCGCTTTGACCGCTGCTTCATACACGCCGGTATGCCCCACCATGTCGCCGTTCGGGTAGTTGCAGATAATGGCGTCGTATTTGCCGCTGCGGATGGCGCTCAGCAGTTTGTCGGTCAGCTCGGCGGCGCTCATCTCCGGCTGCAGATCGTAGGTGGCGACCTTCGGCGAATTGACCAGCACGCGGTCTTCCCCTTTGAACGGCGCTTCCACGCCGCCGTTATAGAAGAAGGTGACGTGGGCGTATTTTTCGGTTTCCGAGATGCGCAGCTGGGTTTTGTCGTGCTTCATCAGCCATTCGCCGAAGGTGTTGGCCAGCGACGCCGGCGGATAGGCGCAGGCGGTCGCGATGTCGGCGGCGTACTCGGTCAGCATCACGAAATCGCCGAACTGCACCCGCTTGGCGCGCGGGAAACCGTCGAAATCCGCGTTCACGAAAGCGCGGGTGATCTGGCGCGCGCGGTCGGCGCGGAAGTTCATGAAGATCAACGCATCGCCGTCCTGCATCGCGGCATCGGCCTCACCGGCGGCGCGAATGACGGTCGGTTTGACGAACTCGTCGTTTTCACCGCGCTGGTAGGCGGCCTGCAGGCCGGCGATCGCATCGTCGGCCACGTAGTCGCCTTTGGCCGCGGTCAGCAGGTCATAGGCCAGCTGCACGCGATCCCAGCGGTTGTCGCGGTCCATCGCGTAGTAGCGGCCGATCAGCGAGGCGATGCGCCCAACGCCCAGCGTGGCGAAGGCGTCGCGGCAGCGTTGCAGCGGGGCTTCGGCGCTGCGCGGCGGCGTGTCGCGCCCGTCGAGGAAGGCATGCAGATAAACGGCTTTGGCGCCGCGTTGGGCGGCCAGCTTGATCATGGCCAGAATGTGCTCGTCGTGGCTGTGCACGCCGCCCGGCGACAGCAGGCCCATGATATGCACCGCCTTGCCGGCCGCTACGGCTTTATCGACCGCGGCGGTCAGCACCGGGTTGGCGAAGAAGTCGCCGTCGGCGATCGCTTTGTCCAGCCGGGTCAGATCCTGGTAGACGATGCGCCCGGCGCCCAGGTTGACGTGGCCGACTTCGGAGTTGCCCATTTGGCCGTCGGGCAGGCCGACATCTAGCCCGGAGGCGGCGATCAGCGTATGCGGCTGCTCCCGCCACAGACGGTCCATCACCGGGGTGCCGGCGTTCAGGATCGCGTTGTCCTGCCGCTCCTCACGGTGGCCGTAACCGTCCAGGATCACCAGTACCATCGGTTTTTTGTTGCTCGACATTGCATTGACCTCTTATGAACTTTTTAAGCTGCGAATAGCCATGCGCCCGCCGCAAGCATGGCTGTTCGCCCTCGAAAAACCGGCTGATTTTACATCGCCGCCGGCGAGAAATAGCCCAAAGAGATCAAGGTTGCGGCGAATCGCGCGGGCTTTTATGCTCTGACCTCGGGAATTTCTCAGCGCAGCCCGCAGTTTCTACAATCGCGCTTGCTTATTGGCTGTATTTGCCGCACTCGGCAGGTATACTCTGGAACCTTGACTTATTTATCCCTTAACTGACGGGAGTTGTTACACCCCATGCTGCAAGAAATTATGCCATTCGTAAGCAGACACCCGATTCTGAGCCTGGCTTGGATCGCTCTGCTGGTCGCCGTGATCGTCATGACCTTCAAAAGCCGTTTCTCCAAGGTCAAAGAGATCGCTCGCGGTGAAGCTATCCGCCTGATCAACAAAGAAGAAGCCGTGGTGGTCGACACCCGCAGCCGCGACGATTTCCGCCGTGGCCACCTGGCCAGCGCCATCAACCTGACCGCCAGCGAAATCAAAAGCGGCAGCCTGGGCGAGCTGGAAAAACACAAAGCGCAGCCGATCATCGTCGTGTGCGCCAACGGCACCGCCTCCCGCGAGCCGGCGGAGAACCTGAGCAAGGCCGGTTTTGAAAAGGTGACGATGCTGAAAGACGGCATCGCCGGCTGGAGCGGAGAAAACCTGCCGCTGGTGCGCGGTAAGTAACCGTTTAACCTATTTGAGGTGGCAATCCATGGCTAACATTGATATCTACACCAAAGCGACCTGTCCGTTCTGCCATCGCGCCAAGGCGCTGTTGAACAGCAAGGGCGCGGCGTTTAACGAGATCGCCATCGACGGCGATAGCGCCAAGCGCGAAGTGATGATCGAGCGCAGTGGGCGCACCACCGTGCCGCAGATTTTCATCGATGGCCGGCATATCGGCGGCTGTGATGATTTATATGAACTCGATGCTCGCGGCGGCCTGGATCCGCTGCTTTAAGCAGCTTGCCGGCTCACCGAGTGTCAATAAGGACGTTTAACCAAGGGTATTACTCACATGTCAGAACAAAACAGCACCGAAATGGCTTTCCAGATCCAACGTATCTATACCAAGGATATCTCCTTCGAAGCGCCGAACGCGCCGCAGGTTTTCCAGCAGGAATGGCAGCCGGAAGTTAAACTTGATCTGGATACCGCGTCCAGCCAGCTGGCTGACGAAGTGTATGAAGTGGTACTGCGCGTAACCGTGACGGCGAGCCTGGGCGAAGAGACCGCGTTCCTGTGCGAAGTGCAACAGGCGGGCATCTTCTCGGTAGCAGGTATCGAAGGCACGCAGCTGGCGCATTGCCTGGGTGCATACTGCCCGAACATCCTGTTCCCGTATGCGCGCGAGTGCATCACCAGCCTGGTTTCCCGCGGTACATTCCCGCAGCTGAACCTGGCACCGGTCAACTTTGACGCGCTGTTCATGAACTATCTGCAGCAGCAGGCGGAAGGCGAAGGTGCCGCACCACATCAGGATGCCTGATGAACACCGTCAATGCTTCAATGACTGTTATCGGTGCCGGCTCGTACGGCACCGCATTGGCCATTACGCTGGCGCGTAACGGCCATGCCGTGGTGCTGTGGGGGCATAACCCCGCGCAAATTCAAACGTTGCAGCAAGATCGCTGCAATCAGGCGTTTCTGCCCGACGTTCCTTTCCCCGATACCCTGCTGCTTGAGGCCGATTTGGCGCGTGCGCTGGCGGCCAGCCGCGACGTGCTGGTGGTGGTGCCAAGCCACGTGTTTGGCGACGTGCTGCGTCAGCTGAAGCCGCATCTGCGCCCGGACGCCCGCATCGTGTGGGCCACCAAGGGGTTGGAAGCGGAAACCGGGCGATTGCTGCAGGACGTGGCGCGTGAGGCGTTGGGCGAGGCGATCCCGCTGGCGGTGCTCTCCGGGCCGACGTTCGCCAAAGAGCTGGCCGCCGGTCTGCCGACGGCGATCGCGCTGGCGGCGACCGATGCGCAGTTCGCCGACGATCTGCAACAGCTGCTGCACTGCGGCAAGAGCTTCCGCGTCTACAGCAATCCCGACTTTATCGGCGTACAGCTTGGCGGCGCGGTGAAGAATGTGATCGCCATCGGCGCTGGCATGTCCGACGGCATCGGTTTCGGCGCCAACGCCCGCACCGCGTTGATTACGCGCGGGCTGGCGGAAATGAGCCGTCTGGGTTCTGCGCTGGGCGCCGATCCTTCGACGTTCATGGGCATGGCGGGGCTGGGGGATCTGGTGCTAACCTGCACGGACAACCAATCGCGCAACCGCCGCTTCGGCATTATGCTGGGGCAAGGTAAAGGCGTGCAGGAAGCGCAGGACAGCATCGGTCAGGTGGTCGAGGGCTATCGCAATACCAAAGAGGTGTTGGCGCTGGCGCAGCGGCACGGCGTGGAAATGCCGATCACCGAACAGATTTATCAGGTGCTTTACTGCCATAAAGACGCCCGCGAAGCGGCGCTGAGCCTGCTGGGGCGAGCCCGAAAGGACGAAAAACCCAGCGCGTGACATAAAACGATATGTCGGGGCAGCGGAATGCTGACCCCGCAAATGACCTGGGCCGCTCCGCGCTACCGTGTGAAACGGCCCGTTTGGCAAGGCAAAGGGGTATGTGATGTCGTCAGAAGAGTTGGAACAGGTCTGGAACAGCATTAAATCAGAAGCGCGAGCACTGGCTGATTGTGAACCGATGCTGGCCAGCTTTTTCCATGCGACGTTGCTCAAGCACGAGAATCTGGGCAGCGCGCTCAGCTATATGCTGGCCAACAAGCTGGCGACGCCGATCATGCCCGCCATCGCGGTGCGCGAGGTGGTGGAAGAGGCCTACAAGTCCGACAATCAGATGATCGTTTCGGCGGCGCGCGATATCCTCGCGGTGCGGCTGCGCGACCCGGCGGTCGATAAATACTCCACGCCGCTGCTTTACCTCAAAGGGTTCCATGCGCTGCAGGCTTACCGCATCGGCCATTGGCTGTGGCAGCAAGGGCGGCAAGCGCTGGCTATCTACCTGCAAAATCAAATTTCCGTCGCCTTCGGCGTGGACATCCACCCGGCGGCGACCATCGGCTGCGGCATCATGCTTGACCACGCTACCGGCATCGTGATCGGTGAAACGGCGGTGGTGGAGAACAACGTTTCTATCCTGCAGTCGGTCACGCTCGGCGGTACCGGTAAAACCAGCGGCGACCGTCACCCGAAAATCCGCGAAGGGGTGATGATTGGCGCCGGCGCCAAAATTCTCGGCAATATCGAAGTGGGCAAGGGCGCGAAGATCGGCGCGGGTTCGGTGGTTTTGCAGGCGGTGCCGCCGCATACCACCGCCGCCGGGGTGCCGGCGCGCATCGTCGGGCGGCCGGAGAGCGATACGCCGTCGATGGATATGGACCAATACTTCAACGGTACCAACCACGGTTTCGAGTACGGCGACGGCATTTGAACGCCGTTTGCGTATCCATTCAGGGGGAGCTTTGGCTCCCCCTGTGTTTTTCAGGCGGCGGTCAGCCCTGTTTCGGGAACTGGGTGATATCGGTAACGATGTCGTCGATCGCCGCCTTGACGTCATCCGCCGTGACCGGCGTGCTGTCGTTGTTGACGGTTTTACCGTAGGCCTTGCGTACCACTTCCATCACCGTTTTACCGGTATCCTGGTCGATCAACTCGCCTTCAATATACAGCGCGGTATTTTGCGTCCGGTGCCCGGTAGCCGCCATGGTGCTGGCAACCACTGCAGCGACCGGCACCACTTCATAGAACTTCATGTCTTCGTTTTCGGCCGAAACGGCGGTGATGGCGAGTTTGGCCACCAGAACGCGCGAGCCCGTCGGGCTTGGCAGAATGGTAAAGCGGTTCTGCAGCGCGGTTTTGATTCGCTGGGTCGCGTAGGCCTTAATCTTGTTCAGCGTGTCCTGGCTGACGCGCGCCGTGGGTTTCTCCGCCGGGAAATAGACCACCGGTTGGAAATAGATACCGCGATAGTTGGATTCCTTGTAGCTCGGATCTACCCAGCGCAGCGTTTTATGACCGCTTGGCGAGGTGGTTTCCTGCAGTTTGCTGTAATCGGACAAAAAGCCCGAATATTGCGACGTTTGGGTGACTTTGGACGAACAGCCCGCCAGCAACAGGCCCGCTGCCAGAACGGCCATGGCAACGCTCAAGCGTTGTTTTTTCATGTGGTTTCCTATGATGAGTGGTGATTACCCTTACAAAACATAGCGCATTATCTGCGCCTCATCGGGCATTTTCGGGGCCGGGCGTGCCCTGCTGCGGCCTTTTTCAGGATCGTGATGCGCCGCCGGTTTTCACCACCAGTGCGGGTGATAAGGCAACGAGCAAGATGTCCGCTCTGGCCAGCGCCTGGTGTTGCTCTGCTTGCCATCGGGGCAACAAGGGCCAGAGATCCGCCTGATGTTCTGCCTGCAGGCACCAGACCTCCCGGTCGTGCCAATCGCCGAGGGCGTTTTGCACCGCTTTCAGGCCCGCCATTGCGGCGGGAGAGAGGGGGAGGCGTTGCGGGTAGGCTTCGGCCGCGTAGCGCAGGCGTTTGACCAGCAGCCGCAGACGGTGGCGATCGTAGCCGGTATCAGCCAACGCCCTGCGCAATTGCCGCTGCTGGCGCTGCAGGCGTCGGTTCACACGGTGTTTGGCGGGGCGCTGCGCGATGCGGAGAAAGCGGTGCGGCCAGGCGTGCAATAGCGAAGGGAAGCTGATGAGCAGCGGGTTGGCGAGCAGTTGGCGGCAGCGGGCCTGAAAATCGCTTTGGCGCACGTTGGCCTGCCAATCGAGGCGATGGTGCGCCAATTCGACGATCAGCACCTCGAGATCGCGCAGCGGCGTCGTGAGCTTGCCCAACTCGGCGGCGGCCCGATCGAGCCGCGTTGCGCCGGGGCAGCCGCGCAACGGACGCAGCAGGCTGCGAATGCGGCGCAGGCAGACGCGCAAGTCGTGTAGCGCCTCGGTGTCTTGCGCCTGTTGCAGCCGCAACAGCGCCTCGTTCAGCGCCGATTCGAGCCGGCGAAGCTGGGTAACAATATCTGCGATGAAAGCCATGTGCCGTATCTGGAGAGGTTAACCCTTCCAGTATGGCGCGTCGTCGCGGATTACGCTTTGATCAGCGCGCCGGCATAGTCCAACTGCCGCCAGGCTTCATACACCACCACCGATACGGCATTCGACAGGTTCATGCTGCGGCTTTGCGCCTGCATTGGGATGCGGATTTTTTGCTGCGCGGGCAGCGCATCGAGGATGTCGGCAGGCAATCCACGCGTTTCCGGACCGAACAGCAGGTAGTCGCCGGCCTGGTAGCTGACGGCGCTGTGCGCCGGCGTGCCCTTGGTGGTGAGGGCAAACAGCCGCTGCGGATTTTCGGCGGCGAGAAAAGCGGCGTAGTCGGCATGACGGTGGACGCGGGTGAACTCATGGTAATCCAGCCCGGCGCGGCGCAGGCGTTTGTCGTCCCACGGAAAACCCAGCGGTTCGATCAGATGCAGATTAAAGCCGGTATTGGCGCACAGGCGGATGATATTGCCGGTATTGGGTGGAATTTCGGGTTCAAATAAAACGATGTTCAGCATGTTGCAGGCCCCTCGTGAACGAGGGGCGCAGGATAGCAAACTCTTACTGTTCTGTCTTAGACGATAGGCGTTGATGATGCAGCGGCAGCCACAGCACCAGCCGCAGGCCGCCAAGCGGGCTGTCTTCGGCCTTCACCCAGCCGCGATGCTGGTTGACCGCCGCCTCGACGATCGCCAGGCCGAGGCCGGTGCCGCCGGACTCACGGTCGCGCGCTTCATCGGTGCGGTAGAACGGACGGAAGATCTGCTCGCGGTCTTCGGCGCTGACGCCGGGGCCGTCGTCGTCAACCTGGATGGTCACGCCCTGATTGTCGGCGCTGAACGCCACGGCAATGCGGGTGTGAGAATACCGCAGGGCGTTGCGCACGATGTTTTCCAACGCGCTGTCCAGCGCGCTCGCGTTGCCGAACAGCGTCCACGGACCTGGCGGCGCAGCGATCTCCAGCTGCTTGCCCATCTGTTCCGCTTCGAAACGGGCGTTGTCCAGCACGTCGGCCCACAGTTCGTTGGCCTTCAACTGCTCGCGCGCCAGCTCGCCCTTTTGCTGCCCGCGCGACAGCGCCAGCAGATCGTTGATCATCGAATCCAGCCGCTGCGCTTCGGTTTCGATGCGCGCCAGTTCGTGCCCTTCGCCGTGGCGGCGGCGCATCAGCGCGGTGGCCAGCTGCAGGCGCGTCAGCGGCGTGCGTAGCTCGTGCGAGATGTCCGAGATCAGCCGTTGCTGGGCGTTCATCATGCGTTCCAGCGCGCTGACCATCTGGTTGAAGCTGGCGCCGGTGGCCAGGAACTCCTGCGGGCCGGCCTCCAGTTCCGGATGCTGCTTCAGGTTGCCGCGCGCCACGTCATCGGCGGCGTTCTTCAGCTTGCGTGCTGGTTTCGCCAGGCTCCAGGCCAGCCACAGCAGCAGCGGGGCGCTGATCAGCATGGTGACGATCAGCAGCAGCAGCGGCCGGTCGAACATCAGGTTGATGAAATCGGATTGCGGGCTGTTGGCGGGACGGATCAGGTACAGCTGGTAGTTGTCTTCGCCGTCGCGCACCGCGAACGGCCCGACCAGCTCGACGCGGCCGTACTTTTTCTTCTTGGGATGATCCGAATTATCGGATTGGCCGATGAAGTTGCGGACGATCTGCATTTCGTTGCGCTGCGCGCCGATCACCCGGCCTTCGCTGGTGACCAGCAACAGGCGTTGGCCCGGCGGCGCCCATTTGTCGATGGCGCGGAACAGGCGGCGCCACCACATCAGATCGTTGGCCGGATCGTTTTGCAACTCGGCCTCGACGTGCTGTTCCAGCATCAACCCCTGCCGCTGCTCGCTGTCGAGCAGCGAGGTCATTTGGCGGGAGTCGAGCTTGGGCACCATCAGCACCAGCATTAGCACCAGGGCTAACGTAAACCAGAAAATGGCGAAGATGCGTGCCGTCAAACTGTTGATCATGTTGCAGATACCATCAAATAACCACGCCCGCGCAGGGTTTTGAACCACGGATGCCCGTCTTTGCGATCCGGCAGCTTACGCCGCAGGTTGGAGATGTGCATGTCGATAGCGCGATCGAACGGAGTCAGGCGTTTGCCCAGCACTTCCTGGCTCAGCAGTTCGCGCGATACCACCTGCCCGAGGTGTTGCGCCAGCAGGTAAAGCAGGGTGAACTCGGTGCCGGTCAGATCCAGCACCTGGCCGTCGAAGCTGGCCTCCTGGCGGCCGGGATTCAGCTGCAGGCCATCGACATCCAGCGTCGGGGCGCCGCTGTCGACCTGCTGCTGCTGTTCGCTCCAGTTGGAACGGCGCAGAATGGCGCGAATGCGCGCGACTAGCTCGCGATCGTTGAAGGGTTTCGGCAGGTAATCATCGGCGCCCAGCTCCAGGCCCAGCACGCGGTCCAGTTCGCTGCCGCGCGCGGTCAGCATGATGACCGGTGTCTGGTGATGTTGGCGCAGTTCTTTCAGCGTATCGATGCCGTTTTTCTTCGGCATCATGATGTCGAGCAGCAGCAGATCGATGGAGCTGTCCAGCAGCGACAACGCCTGCTCGCCATCGTGCGCGACGACGATATTAAAACCTTCCATTTCAAGCAGTTCTTTTAACAGCGAGGTCAACTCGCGGTCGTCGTCAACTAACAGAATCTTGTTCATTATGATTTACCTCCAGACGCAAAATACGTCATCAACTGTTGCCATTCCATGACTTTACGTAGTTTTACATGCACTGACGCAGGTTTTCAGGTGTAGCGGTACACTGCTCCTCGTTGATTCGCAAAGTGAGAAAGCTTGAGGAGTTGAAATGCGTAAGGTGACCGCATTAGTTATGGCATCACTGCTGGCAATTGGTTCGACCGCTGCCTTCGCTGCCGACACTATACCGGACACAGCCCAACCTCCCGGCAACGACGCGATGACCCGAATACCCGGCCAGCACCATATGTTCGACGGTGTCAGCCTCAGCGAACAGCAGCGCCAGCAAATGCGCGATTTGATGCGCCAGGCCCGGCACGATCTGCCTGGTGTCAATGTAGCTGAAATGGAAGCCATGCATAAACTGGTGACCGCAGAGAAATTTGACGAAGCCGCCGTGTACGCCCAGGCGGAGAAGATGGCCCAACAGCAGGTCAAGCGCCAGGTCGAAATGGCCCGGGTGCGCAACCAAATGTATAACCTGCTGACGCCAGAGCAAAAAAGTGTTTTAGACCAGAAACATCAGCAGCGTATGCAGCAGATGGAGCAACAAATTTCTGGTTTGCAGCAAGCTTCTGCCCAGAAGTGAAGTACGACTGAGTAGTCCCCTGTTTTTCCTTGCCATAGACACCATCCCTGTCTTCCCCGCCATGATGGCGGGGTTTTTTTTATCCGACATTTCGCTATATTGAGCGCCACACCTTTTGACCGGGATCCCTTAATGGAACAGCGTTATGCTCGCCTGGTAAAGTCCGCTGCGTTGGCCGCAACTGCGTTGGCGTCGTCGCTGCTGTTGATCAAAATCGTCGCCTGGTACCACACCGGTTCGGTCAGCCTGTTGGCGGCGCTGGTGGATTCGTTGGTCGATATCGCCGCCTCGCTGACCAACCTTCTGGTGGTGCGTTATTCGCTGCAGCCGGCCGATGCCGAGCACACCTTCGGCCACGGCAAAGCGGAGTCGCTGGCGGCGCTGGCGCAAAGCATGTTTATTTCCGGCTCCGCCCTGTTTCTGTTCCTCACCGGCTTCCAGCATCTGTATGCGCCGCAAACGCTGCGCGATCCCGGCGTTGGGGTCGTCGTGACGGTGATCGCGTTAATCAGTACCCTGATTCTGGTCACCTATCAACGTTGGGTGGTCAGAAAAACCCGTAGCCAGGCGGTGCGCGCAGATATGCTGCATTATCAGTCAGATGTCATGATGAATGGTGCTATTCTTATCGCTCTTGGGCTAAGCTGGTACGGCTTCCACCGGGCAGATGCGCTGTTCGCGCTGGGCATCGGCGTATACATCCTCTATAGCGCGCTGCGCATGGGCTACGAAGCGGTGCAGTCGCTACTGGATCGGGCGTTGCCGGATGACGAACGCCAGGCGATTATCGAGGTGGTTTCCTCCTGGCCCGGGGTGAAAGGCGCGCACGATCTGCGCACGCGTCAGTCGGGGCCGACGCGTTTCATCCAGCTGCATCTGGAGATGGAAGACACGCTGCCGCTGCGTGAGGCGCATCGGTTGGCCGATCAGGTGGAACAGGCGTTGCGACACCGTTTTGCGGGGGCGGACGTCATCATTCACCTGGATCCGTGCTCCGTGGTGCCGCCGGGTAGGCAGGGGCATTGGGAGCTATAATCAGATAGAGGCATAGCGCGAAGTATTATCATGAATATCTGAGTTAGCTCAGCGTGCCATGCGGTGTTTTTACCGTTATATTGCGTGACTTGAATCAATTCAGCTGGGTGTTTTTGATATAATATCCAGCAATAAGCCGTAAAGCTGGTTTTCTGCAGCCGGAGAGGTTTCAAGACGATCGGCGGAGACAGAATTCTTAAGAAATTGCATCTACACAGTTCAGAGGTAGTCATGATCAAGAAAATCGGTGTACTGACGAGCGGCGGTGATTCGCCGGGTATGAACGCTGCAATCCGCGGCGTTGTGCGTTCTGCGCTTTCAGAAGGTCTGGAAGTTTTTGGTATTTACGATGGCTACCTTGGCTTGTACGAAGATCGCATGGAGCAGCTGGACCGCTATAGCGTGTCCGACATGATCAACCGCGGCGGCACCTTCCTCGGCTCGGCCCGCTTCCCGGAGTTCAGGGATGAAAACGTGCGCGCCAAGGCGATTGAAAACCTGAAGAATCGCGGCATCGACGCGCTGGTGGTGATCGGCGGCGACGGTTCCTACATGGGCGCCAAACGCCTGACGGAAGAAGGCTTCCCGTGCATCGGCCTGCCAGGCACCATCGATAACGATGTTGCCGGTACCGACTACACCATCGGTTACTTCACCGCGCTGGAAACCGTGGTGGAAGCGATCGACCGCCTGCGCGATACCTCCTCGTCGCACCAGCGTATCTCCATCGTGGAAGTGATGGGCCGTTACTGCGGCGATCTGACGCTGGCGGCGGCGATTGCCGGCGGTTGCGAATTCATCGTGCTGCCTGAAATCGAATTCAATCGTGAAGATCTGGTGTGCGAAATCAAGGCCGGTATCGCTAAGGGTAAAAAACACGCCATCGTAGCGATCACCGAGCACATCTGCGACATCGATGAGCTGGCGCGCCACATTGAGCAGGAAACCAAGCGTGAAACCCGCGCCACCGTGCTGGGCCACATTCAACGCGGTGGTTCACCGGTCGCCTACGACCGTATCCTGGCCTCGCGCATGGGCGCCTACGCCATCGAACTGCTGCTGCAGGGCTACGGCGGCCGCTGCGTCGGTATCCAGAACGAAAAAATGGTGCATCACGACATCATCGACGCGATCGAAAACATGAAGCGTCCGTTCAAGGGCGACTGGCTGGAAACGGCGAAAAAGCTGTACTGATTCGCCGCTCTCCGCGCGCTGAAAGCCTCCGCTTGCGGGGGCTTTTTTATGCTTGTCGGCGACATATTCCAGAATCATCTATCCCAAAATTTTTTATTCTTTAATTGCCGGGAAAGTTTCTGGCAGGCTCTGATGCTAAATCAACCGATTGAGGTTGCGTTAATTTTCTGGGAGAGCCTGTCGATGCGTAAATGGGGTGTAGGTCTGACATTGGTGCTGTTGGCGTCCGGCGCCATGGCGAAGGATATTCAGTTGCTGAACGTGTCATACGATCCGACGCGTGAGTTCTATCAGGCTTACAACACGGCATTCAGCAAGCACTATCAGGCGGAAACCGGCGACAAGGTGACGGTGCGACAGTCGCACGGCGGTTCCGGCAAACAGGCGACCTCGGTGATCAACGGCATCGAGGCCGACGTGGTGACGCTGGCGCTGGCCTATGACGTTGACGCCATCGCCGAACGCGGGCGCATTGAGAAAGACTGGATAAAACGCTTGCCGGACAACTCGGCGCCTTACACGTCGACCATCGTCTTCCTGGTGCGCAAAGGCAACCCGAAGCAAATTCATGACTGGCCTGACTTGATTAAGCCGGGCGTGTCGGTGATCACCCCGAATCCGAAAACCTCCGGTGGCGCCCGCTGGAATTACCTGGCCGCCTGGGGCTACGCGTTGCACCACAACAACAACGATAAGGCCAAGGCGCAGGACTTCGTCAAAAACCTGTACAAGAACGTCGAAGTGCTGGATTCCGGCGCGCGCGGCTCGACCAACACCTTCGTTGAGCGCGGCATCGGCGACGTGCTGATCGCTTGGGAAAACGAAGCGTTGCTGGCGGAGAAAGAGCTGGGCAAAGACAAGTTCGAGATTATTACGCCGAGCGAATCGATCCTGGCCGAACCGACGGTGTCGGTGGTGGATAAGGTCGTCGATAAACGTGGTACCCGCGACGTGGCGACCGCCTACCTGAAGTATCTGTATTCACCGGAAGGGCAGACTATTGCGGCGCAGAACTATTATCGCCCGCGCGATGCGGCGGTGGCGGCCAAGTTCGCCGGGCAGTTCCCGCAGCTGAAGTTGTTCACCGTGGATGACACTTTCGGCGGCTGGACCGAAGCGCAGAAGGTGCACTTCGCTACCGGCGGCGTGTTCGACGAAATAAGCAAACGCTGATGCCGTTTGAGAGGCAATAAAAAACCCCGGCAAGCCGGGGTTTTTTTATGGCAAGCCTAGGGCAATCAGGCTTTTTTTGCTGCGGCAGCGGCTTTGACGATCACGGCGAAAGCGTCGGCTTTCAGCGAGGCGCCGCCAACCAGCGCGCCGTCGATGTCCGGCTGGGAGAACAGCTCTGCGGCGTTCTTGTCGTTCACCGAACCGCCGTACTGGATGATGATTTCAGCGGCAACCGCGGCATCGTGTTTGGCGATGTGATCGCGGATAAATTTGTGCACGGCCTGTGCCTGTGCAGGGGTCGCGGATTTGCCGGTACCGATGGCCCAGACCGGCTCATAGGCGATCACGGTGCCTTTCATCGCCGGTGCGCCCAGCGTTTTCAGCACGGCGTCGATCTGGCGCGCGCACACTTCTTCAGTTTTGCCCGCCGCGTTTTCCGCTTCGGTTTCACCGATGCACAGTACCGGGATCAGGCCGGCTTCTTTCAGCACGGCGAATTTCTCGGCGATCACTTCGTCGCTTTCTTTGTGGTAGGTACGACGCTCGGAGTGGCCGATGATGATGTACTGGGCGCCGACGTCTTTCAGCATGTTGGCGGAAACTTCACCGGTGAAGGCGCCGGACAGGTTAACGTCCACGTTCTGCGCGCCCAGCGCGATGCGGCTGCCGGCCAGCGCGTGCTTGGCCTGATCCAGATACATCACCGGCGGGGCGATGGCGACGCCACAGCCGTCAACGCTGCTCAGCTCATTGCGCAGACCGGCGATCAGTTCGTTGACCATGTGAGTGCTGCCGTTAAGCTTCCAGTTACCCATAACTAATGGATGACGCATGTTTTTTCCTCCAACTAGGGAACGCGAGAGTCGAAATGACAACTGCCGGACCGGCAGTTTACCTGCCCAACAGTATAGAGATCATTAAGCGCGAAGGCTTTGCTTTTCGTCATTAAATGCCGCGCCGTTACGGCTCGGAAAGCGCCAGCTTAATCGGTTCAACCGCGAAGGTTACGCCTTTATCGCCGTTGTCCGAAACGACATAGCGAATGGCGCCGACCTGCTGTTGGTAAAAGCGCGATCCTTTGCCTTTTTCCAGCAGGCTGTTCACCTTGTTCTGGCTCTGTTCCACCGTCAACGCCGGTTCGAACTGGCGCATCAGCGCCGCCATGTAGCTGATGGCGATGGCGCGCGCGGCTTTTTCTTCATTGGCCTGCTGCAGCGGCAGGTGAGTGATCTGCAACGTTTTGATTTTACCGGTGCCTTTCTCCAGCGCGGTGGAGGCATACAGGTTTTCGTTGAGTTTGCTGGCGGCGCGCGTCAGCAGCGGCGAATCGTCTTCGGTGGCGGGAATGGCGCGGAATTCGCCAATCGGCAGCTTCGGGTTGTCGCGATTGTATTTTTCGCGGAATTTGACCACCGTCAGATCGAACGTCGGCGCCCCGGCCAGCAGGTAAGGTGCGGCAGGCGTCGCATCGGCGGCCGGTGGATCGGCCCAGGCGCTGGCGGCCACCTGCAGCAGGCAGGCGATAACGAGGGTTTTTCTCAGCATGGCGTATGGCATCAAGGACAAAGATGGCTCCGATTAAAGCGATAACCCGCGGGGCTTGTCAAAGATCCCACGCCATTATCGGTTCGCTGACGAGAAAGCTGTGCGGCGCGCCGCGTTATGCGAGGCGGAAAACTCGGCCCGGCAGCGCCTATGTTACACTGCGGCGCAGAATATGGGCAGGCTTAGAGCGCAGGAATCGATGACGTTACAACAGTGGTGTTTTTCTTTTAAGGGCCGCATCGGGCGGCGCGACTTCTGGATCTGGATGGGACTGTGGTTGGCGCTGATGGCGGCGGCGTTTACGCTGGCCAATTATCAGCTGATCGCCATCCAATCCATCGCCTTCTTTATCGTAGCGCTGCTGTGGCCGACGGCGGCGGTGCTGGTCAAGCGCCTGCACGATCGCAACAAGGCCGGCTGGTGGGCGCTGTTGCTGATCCTGGCATGGATGCTGGCGGCGGGGAACTGGCAGATGCTGGCGCCGATCTGGCAATGGGGCGTCGGACGTTTCATGCCGACGCTGATTATCGTGATGATGATGATCGATCTGGGTGCCTTCGTCGGCACGCCGGGGAGCAATCGGTTCGGCCCGGAAGCCGAACCGGTGAAGTTCCGCTGACCCTCGCCGGGTTACCAGTAGTGCTCGCTGGTGATGTGGCCCGGTTTGCGGCGCAGGTGTTTGCGCATTTTGCGGTGGTCTTTCAGCGTTTGCTGGGTGTCCCGCACCATTTGCGGGTTGCCGCACAGCATCACGTGGCTGGTTTCGGCGTCGATGGTCAAGCCGGTCGCCGCTTCCAGCCGGCCGTCCTCGATCAGCGCCGGCACGCGGCCGGTCAGTGAGCCGGGCGTTTCTTCGCGGCTGACGACGGTCTGGATGCGCAGCTTGCCGTTGTAGCGTTGTTGCAGTTGCTGCATCAGCGGCAGGTAGCTCAGGTCGCGCGCGAAACGCGCGGCGTGCACCAGCACCAGGTTGTTAAAGCGATCCAGTCCGATGCCCTGTTGCAGAATCGATAAATAGGGGCCGATGGCGGTGCCGGTCGCCAGCATCCACAGCGTGTCGCAGTCGGGCACCTCGTCCAGCACGAAGAAGCCGGCCGCTTCTTTGGTCACCATCACGTCCGAGCCTGGCCGCAGCTGATTGAGGCGCGGGCTCAGTTTGCCTTCCGGCACGGTGACCAGATAGAACTCCAGGTTGGCGTCATCGGGAGCATTGACGTAGGAATAGGCGCGCTGCACCCGTTCGCCGTCGATCTCCAGCGCCAGTTTGGCGAATTGCCCGGCGGTGAAAGGATCGATGGGGGCATTGACCACCAGGCTGAATAGCCCGTCGGTCCATTGTTTTACCTGCGTAACCTTGCCGTTTACCCATTCAGCCATACTCTAAAGCTCCCGTGGTCGAATCAAATAAGCACAATGTCGTGAGCCGGAAATGGCGTGCGCGGTGCGCTCTACCCGGTAGTCGTTGCCGAACAGGCGGTGAAACAGCTGTAGCTCGGAATTGCACAGGCTGCTGCAGCTGGAGCCGGCCACACCGACCGGACAGTGGTTTTCCACCAGCAGCGTACCGTGTGGATGATCGAGCAATTCGGCCATGTAACCGTCGTGTTGCCGCAGGCGCACCAGGCGGGCTAACCGGTCCTGATGGCTGCGCTCGGCGGACAGCTCTTCGGCATAACGCAGATAAAGCTGATCTTCGCGCGCGCTGAGCAACGGTTCCACCCCGGCGCCGCCAAACAGCTGCAGCGCGGATTCCCGCAGTCGCGCCTGATCGGCGGCCACATAGGCGTGCCCCCGTTCGGTCAGCGACCAGTAGCGCGTCGGGCGGCCGACCTTGCTGCGCGCTTCTTCGTAACAAACCAACTCACGTTTTTCCAGGGATTGCAGATGTTGTCGGATGCCCATCGGCGTGATGTCCAGACGCTCCGCCAGCATTTTGGCCGAGTGCGGGCCGAGAGCCTTTAACTGCAATAAAATCAGCTCAGGTGTTTTCATGAACCAAATCCCTATGGTGTTATTTTATTTCAAGTTGATGAAAATAATTATCGATTAAATGCTAAAGCCCGGCTACTGCAAGGGCGCTATTTTTAACTCCAAAGCGTTATACGTACAGTTTAATTTACGAGCCTGGTCGGGTTTGCTGCCAGTGTGACCTGGATCAATATCTGCCTGAAACTCGCTAAAAAAATCAGATTTGATTAGTTTATGCCGCCATAGAGGGCTGCTCGCCGTTCTGGCTGCTGCAACGGCCATACCGGGACGCTGTGACGAGTTGAAACGTTAACGAAGATAATGAGAAAACTAGAGAACTTTCACCTGCTGGTGATGCTTATCCTGTTGGTCGCCGTCGGCCAGATGGCGCAAACCATTTATGTTCCCGTGATTGCTGATATCGCCCACGATCTGTCGGTTCGTACCGGCGCCGTGCAACGGGTGATGGCGGCGTATCTGCTGACCTACGGTTTCTCCCAGCTGATTTACGGGCCAATATCGGATCGTATTGGGCGTCGTCCGGTGATCCTGACGGGTATGATGATCTTCCTGGTTGGCGCGCTGGGCGCGTTGCTGTCCACCAACCTGACGATGCTGGTCGCCGCCAGCGCCATCCAGGGGATGGGCACCGGCGTGGCGGGCGTGATGGCGCGCACCATGCCGCGCGATCTGTATGCCGGCACCGCGCTGCGCTATGCCAACAGCCTGCTGAACATGGGGATTTTGGTCAGTCCGCTGCTGGCGCCGGTGATCGGCGGCGCGCTGGCAATGGTGTTCGGCTGGCGCGCCTGTTACGCCTTCCTGCTGGCGCTGTGCGCCTGCGTCGCCTTCGCGATGTTCCGATGGTTGCCGGAAACCCGCCCGGTGCAAACTGAAAAACGCCGCATGCTGGCCAGTTTCCGCCAGCTGCTGAGCGAC
Organism: Serratia sp. CY47444; assembly: GCF_052168635.1. Lineage (NCBI taxonomy): Bacteria > Pseudomonadati > Pseudomonadota > Gammaproteobacteria > Enterobacterales > Yersiniaceae > Serratia > Serratia sp. CY47444. Next base: position 40,370 of record NZ_JBJNMH010000021.1, on the reverse strand, counting down.
AGCACCTTCAGTTGCTATCTGGTGATGCTGATCGGCGCGCTGGCGGGGATTGCGGTATTTGAAGCCAGCTGCGGCGTGTTGATGGGTGGCGTGTTGGGGCTGAGCGGCCTGACCGTCAGCATCCTGTTCATTCTGCCGATCCCGGCGGCGTTTTTCGGTGCCTGGTACGCCGGGCGCGACGGCAAAACCTTCCACACCCTGATGTGGCATTCGGTGCTGAGCTGTCTATTGGCGGGAGCGATGATGTGGATCCCGGGCTGGTTCGGCGTGATGAACATCTGGACGCTGATCGTGCCGGCCGCGCTGTTCTTCTTCGGCGCCGGTATGCTGTTCCCGCTGGCGACCACCGGGGCGATGGAGCCGTTCCCTTACCTGGCCGGCGCAGCGGGCGCGCTGGTGGGCGGCATGCAGAATATGGGATCGGGGCTCGCGACCTGGCTTTCCGCCATGCTGCCGCAAACCGGGCAGTTCAGCCTCGGATTGCTGATGTTCGCGATGGCGCTGTTGATCCTGCTGTGCTGGTGGCCGCTGTCCAACCGGATGCAACATCAGGGGCATACCGCATAACACCCTCCCCGAACCGGCGCAGGCCTTAGTCTTGCAAGACGGCTGAGGTCATGCCGCCGGTTTTGACCCAGGTTATTACTGCGCTGTGGCGATCGGTATACACTTTACCGACAGTGTTTTTCCGGGTTATTCGCTATGTCATCACTGCAGTTCATTCAACGTGTTCCCGTCGGCTTCTTTGGGATGGTTCTGGGGGTTTTCGGCCTCGGCAGCGCCTGGCGATACGCCGCCACGCTCGGCTATGGCCCCGGCTGGCTGGGCGAGTCGCTCATCTTTCTCGGCAGCGCCATCTGGCTGACGCTGGCGCTGATCTATCTCTGCCGTTGCCTGATAGACTCACGCGCGGTGCGTGACGAGTTTCGCAGCAATACTCAGTTCAGCTTTATCAGCCTGCTTCCGGCGGGCGGCGTGCTGGTGTCCATCGGCCTGCATCCCTACAGCCTGCCGCTGGCGAATGGGCTGATGGTCGCGGGCTCCGTCGGCCAGCTCATCTTCTCGGCTTGGCGCTGTGCGCCATTGTGGCGCGGCGAGTTCGCGTCGGAGGCCACGACGCCGGGATTTTACTTGCCGACGGTGGCCGCTAACTTTATCTGCGCGATGGCGTTTGGCACCTCCGGCCACCCTGATATCGGCATGATGTTTCTTGGCGCCGGTTTGATTTCATGGCTGACCCTCGAACCCGCCATCATCCACCGTCTACGCACAAAGGCCGCGCTGCCGGCCGCCGCCCGCGGCGTTATCGGCATTCAGTTGGCTCCGGCCTTTGTCGCCTGCTACGCGTGGTTATGCGTCAATGGCAACGACTTCGATACGTTCGCCCTCATCCTGTTGGGCTACGGCCTGCTGCAGCTGTTCTTCATGTTCAGGTTGGTGCGTTGGTTTTTTGCCGGCGGCTTCAGCCCGGGCATGTGGGCTTTCTCGTTCGGCTTATCGGCAATGGCGAACGCGTCGCTGCGGTTGCTGCAGAGCCAGCGCGGGGAAGAGATGCAGGTGCTGGCCTGGGGGCTGTTCGTGTTGGCCAACCTGCTGCTCATCGGCCTGATGGTGAAGACGCTGTGGCTGCTGTTGCGCGGAAAACTGCTGCCCGCCAAAACCCCGGTGGCGGGATGAACCCGCCCTCAGCGGCTGCGGGGGGCGGTCTCTTGCCGGCTTACAGCAAAAACTCGTGCAGCGCCGGGTCCTTGCGATCCAGATAGTGGGTCGAACGGATGCGGCGGATGGTGCGCGACTTGCCGCGGATCAGCAGGGTTTCGGTCGTGGCCATGTTGCCCTGGCGGCTGATGCCCTCCAGCAGATCGCCCTTGGTGATGCCGGTGGCGGAGAAGATCACGTTGTCGTTGCGCGCCATCTGATCCAGACGCAGCGCCTGACCGGCTTCGATACCCATTTCCCGGCAGCGCGCCAGCTCCTGTTCGCCGATGCGGCGGTTTTCGGCGCTGTCGCCTTTCACCTTATGGCGCGGCAGCAAACGCGCCTGCATGTCGCCGTCCAGCGCGCGGATCACTGCGGCTGAGATCACCCCTTCCGGCGCGCCGCCGATGCCGTACATCACATCGACCTCGCTTTCCGGCATGCAGGTGAGAATGGAGGCCGCCACGTCGCCGTCAGGAATGGCGAATACCCGCACGCCCAGCTGCTGCATCTGCGCGATGACGCCGTCGTGGCGCGGTTTGGCCAACACGATGACCGTCAGCTGTGACAGCGGTTTGCTCAGCCGCGCGGCGACGTTCCGCAGGTTCTCCGCCAGCGGCAGATTGAGATCGATGGCGCCGCGCGCCGCCGGGCCGACCACCAGCTTCTCCATGTACATGTCCGGCGCGTGCAGGAAGGTGCCGCGATCGCCCACCGCCAAGACCGCCAGCGCGTTGGATTGGCCCATGGCGGTCATGCGGGTGCCTTCGATCGGATCAACAGCGATGTCGACCGCGTCGCCCTGGCCGCTGCCGACCTGTTCGCCGATATACAGCATCGGCGCTTCGTCGATCTCGCCTTCGCCGATCACGATGCGCCCATCGATGTCCACTTTGTTGAGCATGATGCGCATGGCGTGGACCGCCGCACCGTCGGCGGCGTTCTTGTCGCCGCGTCCCAGCCATTTGTAGCCCGCCAGCGCAGCGGCTTCGGTAACGCGGGAAAATTCGATGGCTAATTCACGTTTCATGGCAAACCTGTCTGTGAGAAAGGGAAGAAAATATCGGCAAAGTCTATCACAGCGCGGCGCCGGCGGGGGGCGGGGCAAAAAAAAGCGCCGCCCGCAGGCAGCGCAATTTGGGGGGTAACGGCAAGGCTGGGTTTAGTCGTGATCTTCCCACGCCTGCGCGCGTGCCACCGCTTTTTTCCAGCCGCTGTAGCGGTAGTTGCGTTCGGTGGTTTCGATGCTTGGGCGGAATTCACGCTCAATCACCGCTTTGCTCTTCACCTCATCCAGATCGTTCCAGTAGCCGATGGCCAGGCCCGCCAGGAACGCGGCGCCCAACGCCGTCGATTCACGCACTTCAGGGCGCTCTACGCGGGTGCCGAGGATATCGGACTGGAACTGCATCAGGAAGTTGTTGGCGACCGCGCCGCCGTCCACGCGCAGCGATTGCAGGCGGGTGTTGGCGTCGGCCTGCATGGCGTCCAGCACGTCGCGAGTCTGGAAGGCGATGGATTCCAGCGTGGCGCGGATGATGTGGTTGCTGTTGGCGCCGCGGGTCAGGCCAAAGATGGCGCCGCGGGCATACGGATCCCAGTAGGGCGCGCCCAGGCCGGTGAAGGCCGGCACCACGTAGACGCCGTTGCTGTCTTTCACTTTGGTGGCGAAATATTCGGAGTCGGCGGCGTCGCTGATCAGTTTCAGCTCGTCGCGCAGCCACTGGATAGACGCACCGCCGATGAACACCGCGCCTTCCAGCGCATAGTTCACTTCGCCGCGTGGGCCGCAGGCGATGGTGGTCAGCAGGCCGTTTTTCGAACGCACCGCTTCTTTGCCGGTGTTCATCAGCAGGAAGCAGCCGGTGCCGTAGGTGTTCTTCGCCATGCCCGGTTGAACGCACAGCTGGCCGTACAATGCCGCTTGCTGGTCACCGGCGATACCGGCGATAGGAATACGCGTGCCGCCCTTACCGCCGATGTTGGTCTGGCCGTACACCTCGGAGGAAGGACGGACTTTCGGCAGCATGGCGCGCGGGATATCCAGCACTTCCAGCATGCGCTCGTCCCAGTCCAGCTCGTGGATGTTGAACATCATGGTACGTGAGGCGTTGGTGTAATCGGTGACGTGTACGCGCCCCTGGGTCATCTTCCACACCAGCCAGGTATCGACGGTGCCGAACAGCAGTTCGCCGCGTTTGGCGCGCTCGCGGGCGCCTTCGACGTTGTCCAGGATCCACTTCACCTTGGTGCCGGAGAAGTACGGGTCAACCACCAGGCCGGTGTTGTGACGGATGTACTCTTCCAGGCCGTCGCGTTTGAGCTTCTCACAGATGTCGGCGGTGCGGCGGCACTGCCAGACGATGGCGTTGTAGACCGGCTTGCCGGTCTCTTTTTCCCAGACGATGGTGGTTTCGCGCTGGTTGGTGATGCCGATGCCGGCGATCTGATCGGAATTGATGTCGGCTTTCGCCAGCACTTCTACCAACGTCGAGCTTTGCGACGCCCAGATCTCCATCGGGTCGTGCTCAACCCAGCCGGCCTTTGGATAGATCTGCGGGAATTCGCGTTGCGATACCGCAACGATGTTGGCGTCGTGATCGAGCACGACGGCGCGTGAGCTGGTGGTCCCTTGGTCGAGTGCGACAATGTATTTTTTTTCTACAGTCATGGTAATTATCCTGCTGTTGTTAACCGTGTAAAACTGCACCCATCACGCTTTGCGCTGCTGGGTCTTGGCGTCGGGCTCTTCTTCCGTCACGCAGACGTCGCACGGCAGGTGGCGGCCAATCAGCGCGCGGTAACCGAAAGCGCCCAGGCCACAGCCGACGATAGGAGCGAAGATCGGCACCAGGAAGTATGGGATGTCGCGTGCGCCGGTGAAGGCGACTTTGCCCCAGCCGGCCAGGTAGGCGAACAGTTTCGGGCCGAAGTCACGCGCCGGGTTCAACGCAAAGCCGGTCAATGGTCCCATGGAGGCGCCGATCACGGCAATCAGAATACCGATCAGCAGCGGTGCCAGCGGGCCGCGCGGGATGCCGTTGCCGTCGTCGGTCAGCGCCAGGATCAGGCACATCAGGATTGCCGCGATCACCATTTCTACCAGGAAGGCCTGGCCGACGGAGATGTGCGCGTTAGGGTAAGTCGAGAAGATGCTGGCCAGTTCGAGGCTTTCGTTGCTGCCGCGCACCATGTGGTGCGCCGCTTCGAAGTCGAAGAACAGGTTGTAGTACAGCCCATAGACCAGGGCAGCGGCGCAGAAGGCGCCGGCGATCTGCGCAATGATGTAAGGCACCACTTTGCGCCCGTCGAAGCAGGCGAACAGCCACAGGGCGAGGGTGACCGCTGGGTTGAGATGCGCGCCGGAAATGGCGGCGGTCAGATAGATGGCCATGGCGACGCCAAGGCCCCAAATGATGCTGATTTCCCACTGGCCGAAGCTGGCGCCCGCCAGTTTCAGTGCGGCAACGCAGCCTACGCCAAAGAAGATCAGCAGCGCCGTGCCGAGGAACTCGGCGATGCACTGGCCTTTTAATGTCGGACTGGTGGTTTGGCTCATAATGTTGGTGTCCTGCAAAACGGCGGTTGTTGGTTTATAGGCTCAGTTGGGTAGAGATCCGGCCTATGGGCACATTTTTTTTCATCTCGTCCAATTATTGAATGAGGACGTGATGTAAATTTATCGTTAACGAACATAAACGAGAAATAGCGAAATCAAAATGTGTGTGGCGCGTCATAAAATTGAGCGATTTCGCGTCGTTTAGTGTTCTTTCTGAGCCATAAAAGTGTGATCTGACCAGTGGTTTGGTGAGGGCTGTTAACAACTCGCGGCGATGATGGTGGGGATTTTCAGTTTTTACTGATGGTGAGGGCAGGAAAATTGCAACAGACTGCGCGATGATCCGGTATGTTGCTAGACAGGCGGAGACTGGCTACTTACAATCGTTTTTAACGAATCGAGACTGGCGCGCCTTCCGTAACGGCGCGCGTCACTGAGCGCGATGCAATATTCGCAGTAGCTGCAGCCGACGTTGCGGCCGCTACTTATAGATGTACGCCTTGCTATCATGAGGGGACTGAAGCATGTCATTTGAAGTATTTGAGAAACTGGAAGCAAAAGTACAGCAGGCGATTGATACCATCACCTTGTTGCAGATGGAAATTGAAGAGCTGAAAGACAAAAACAACTCTCTGTCGCAGGAAGTTCAGGCTGCCTCCGGCAACCACGAAGCGCTGGTGCGCGAAAACCAACAGCTGAAAGAAGAACAGCACGTATGGCAAGATCGCCTGCGCGCGCTGCTGGGCAAAATGGAAGAGGTCTGATTCCTCACGTCATGCAGCAACGAAAAGGGCGCCTCAGGCGCCCTTTTTCATGTCCGAAAATCACTCGATGTCGAGCGGGTCTTCGGAGAGGATGATGCCGGTGTTGTCGGCATACAGGTGATCGCCGGAGAAGAAGGTGACGCCACCGAAGTTGACGCGGATATCGCTTTCGCCCACGCCTTCGCTTACGGCACCCGCCGGGATCGCCGCCATCGCCTGAATGCCGATGTCGAGCTCTTCCAGATCGTCCACCTGGCGCACCGCGCCGTACACCACGATGCCTTCCCATTCGTTCTGGGCGGCCAGGCGCGCCAGTTCGGCGTTGATCAGCGCCCGGCGAACCGAACCGCCGCCGTCGACCAACAGCACGCGGCCGCGGCCGTTTTCTTCAAGCAGATCGAATAACAGGCCGTTATCCTCAAAGCATTTCACCGTGGTGATCTGCCCGCCAAATGAAGTACGCCCGCCAAAATTGGAGAACAGAGGTTCAACAACGTTCACCTCTTCATGATAGATGTCGCAAAGTTCGGAAGTATCGTATTTCATAGGATTTTACGTCTGTTTGCCGCAGGAATGTTCAGTATATCCCTTTATTCGCCCTGTTGGCAAAATCATCAGTTTTTAACTGAGCGCCACGCCGATGGCGAACAGCAGGTTGGCCAGCAACGCCGCCTTGACCATGTGCTCCAGCATCGGCCGCATGCCGACCGGCGTCGGATCGCGCAGCACGCGCAGGCCGTGGCGCACCAGCAGCGGGATCGCCAGCACGAACAGCCAACCCCACGGACTGTGGAGGTTGAACAGCGTAAACAGCGCGAAACACAGCACCGCGCCGCCGAGCAGCAGGGCATGGTAAATGCGCGCCTTGTGCGGGCCGAGACGCACCGCCAGCGTATTCTTGCCGTTTTCGCGATCGCTCTCGATATCGCGCAGATTGTTGATGTTGAGCACCGCCGTCGCCAGCAGGCCACAGGCGGTGGCCGGCAGCATCACGACGCTGTCGAAGGTGTGCGTTTGCAAATAGTAGGTGCCGGCCACGCTCAGCCAGCCGAAGAACACCAGCACCGAGATGTCGCCCAGCCCCAAATACCCGTAGGGCTTATTGCCGACGGTATAGGTGATGGCCGCCACGATAGACAGCCCGCCCAGCACCAGGAAGCCCACCACGTCGCTGGGTTGCTCGCAGGCGACGGCGATCAGCGAACAGCCGGCGAGGGCGATCAGCACCACCGTCACCACCAATGCCCGTTTCATCTGCGCCTGGGTGATCATGCCTTTTTGCATGCCGCGCAAGGGCCCGATGCGATCTTCTTTGTCGCTGCCTTTGACCGCATCGCCGTAGTCGTTAGCCAGGTTGGAGAGGATCTGCAGCAGACCGGCGGTCAACAGCGCCAGCAGCGCCACTTCAGGTTTCAGGCTGCCGTGCCAGGCGGCGATCGCCGAGCCGACTACGATGGAGGCAAAGGCCAACGGCAGGGTGCGGGGGCGTAGACTTTCCAGCCAGGCGGAAATCGGGGTGGTGGAGGTTGATGAGCTCATGTTTCGCTTCTGTCAGTAAGTTGCGGTGTCCGTTAGAAATAATTGTGGGAGGCAATGCCTCCCACACAGATGACTGACAAGACAATGATTGAGCGATTATAGGATAAAACGACTCAAATCTTCATCCGCCACCAGTTCATCCAGATGACTGCGCACGTAATCCGCATCAATTGTAATGGATTGGCCATTAATTTCACTCGCATCGTAGGAAATATCTTCCATCAGACGCTCCAGCACGGTGTGCAGACGACGCGCGCCGATGTTCTCGGTGCTTTCGTTGACCTGCCACGCGGCTTCGGCGATGCGGCGGATGCCGTCGGCGGTGAATTCGATATTGACGCCTTCGGTGCCCATCAGCGCTTTGTACTGTTCGGTCAGCGATGCGCTCGGCTCGGTCAGGATGCGCTCGAAGTCTTCGGTAGTCAGCGCCTGCAGCTCAACGCGGATCGGCAGACGGCCCTGCAGTTCCGGGATAAGATCCGACGGATTGGCGGTCTGGAACGCGCCGGAAGCGATGAACAGGATGTGGTCGGTCTTCACCATACCGTGTTTGGTGGACACGGTGCAGCCTTCCACCAGCGGCAGCAGATCGCGTTGCACGCCTTCGCGCGAGACGTCCGGGCCGGAGCTCTGGCCGCCGCGCTTACAGATTTTGTCGATCTCATCGATAAACACGATGCCGTGCTGTTCAACCGCTTCGATCGCCTGCTCTTTCAGCTCTTCCGGGTTCACCAGCTTGGCGGCTTCTTCTTCCACCAGCAGCTTGAAGGCTTCTTTGATCTTCACCTTGCGCGGCTTTTGCTTCTGGCCGCCGAGGTTCTGGAACATCGACTGCAACTGGTTGGTCATCTCTTCCATGCCCGGAGGCGCCATGATTTCCACGCCCATCGGCGCGGCGGCCAGATCGATTTCGATCTCTTTGTCGTCCAGCTGGCCTTCGCGCAGTTTCTTGCGGAATGCCTGACGGGCGGCGGACGGCTCCTGATGCTCTTCCGGCTGGCCCCAGTTGTTCTTGGCCGGCGGGATCAGCACGTCGAGAATGCGCTCTTCGGCCAACTCTTCGGCACGGGTGCGGTTTTTCTCGATCGACTGCATACGCACCATTTTGATGGCAGCATCGGTCAGATCGCGGATGATGGAGTCCACTTCTTTGCCCACATAGCCCACTTCGGTGAACTTGGTGGCTTCAACCTTGATGAACGGCGCGTTGGCCAGCTTCGCCAGACGACGGGCGATTTCGGTTTTACCGACGCCGGTCGGGCCGATCATCAGAATGTTTTTCGGGGTCACTTCGTGGCGCAGCATCTCGTTGAGCTGCATCCGGCGCCAGCGGTTGCGCAGGGCAATGGCGACAGCGCGTTTGGCCTTGTTTTGGCCAATGATATAGCTGTCCAGTTCGCTGACGATCTCGCGCGGGGTCATTTCAGACATGGTATTCGATCCTTACGCTTTGGAAGGCAATTCTTCAATGGTGTGGAAATGGTTGGTGTAAATACAGATGTCACCGGCGATGTTGAGGGATTTCTCAACGATATCGCGGGCGCTCAGCTCGGTATTTTCCAACATGGCGCGGGCGGCGGCCTGAGCGTACGGGCCGCCGGAACCGATGGCGATCAGATCGTTTTCCGGCTGCACCACATCGCCGTTGCCGGTGATGATCAGCGAAGCGGTTTCATCAGCGACTGCCAGCAGCGCTTCGAGCTTGCGCAACATGCGGTCGGTGCGCCAATCTTTCGCCAGCTCCACGGCGGCTTTCACCAGGTGGCCCTGATGCATTTCCAGTTTGCGTTCAAACAGTTCAAACAGCGTGAAGGCGTCAGCGGTGCCACCGGCGAAACCGGCGATCACTTTGTCGTTATACAGGCGACGCACTTTCTTGACGTTACCCTTCATCACCGTATTACCCAGGGTTGCCTGGCCATCACCACCGATGACGACCTGGCCGTTGCGGCGTACGCTTACAATTGTTGTCACGAGCAGACCCTCGTTAAAGACGGAAAGAAGTCCCCGCAGCGCCTGCTTTCGCAGACGCTACGAGGCATATTGAGAGTATAGATGGGGGGGGATTGACGCTTTTCAACCCCCAACGGAGAGGGGAATGCAACTCGACATGCCGACGCCCTTCAGGCGCGAAAGGGTTTTGTCCGCTGCGGCGCGGCTGCTGTAGGGGCCGAGCACCACGCGATTCCAGCCGCCGCCGGCGGTGATGCGGCTCTCGATGCCTTCGAACGCCAGGCGCGCACGCACGGATTCAGCCTGATCGGTGGCGCGGAACGAACCGCATTGCACCATCCACTTCTGCTTCGACTCCGGTTTGGTTTCCTGCTTGGCCGTTTCCTGTTTCACTTCCGGTTTCGGCTCCGGCTCCGGCTTCGGTTGCGGCTTCGGCTCAGGCTGTTTCACCTGCACCGGCGGTGGGGTGACCGGCTTCGGCTGCTGGTGCTGCTGCACCGGCGCGGTGGTGGCCCCGTTGTTGAATGGGTTGCGCGGCGCCTGGGTAACCTGCTGCTGCTGTACCGGCTGCTGCTGCATTTGCTGTTGTTGCATCTGCTGCTGCTGGCGGTTACTGCGCGCGTTGACCTGGCCCGGATCGTTATACGGCACTTCGTTCAGCTGCGTCGGGCGCTGCTGCATGTCGGCCTGCATCTGCTCCAGCAACTGCCGCTGTTCGGCGGTCAGCTGAGTTTTGGAATTGAGCTCGCCGCCGGCCGTCGGTTCGGTCGGTGTTTGCACGCCGATCTGCCGGTTTTCCAGCTCTTTGATGTAGCGCCAGCGCTCTTCCGGCTTCGGCGGCAGGCCGTTGCCGGGGCGCGTGGTGTGCGCAGGCAACAACGGCGCGTCTTCCGGCTTGTTGTGGGTAATGAAATAGAGGCCACCGACAAAGATAACCAGCAACGCGGCGGCTAACGCCAGCACGGTTTTGGAAACCTTCGGAGAACTGCGTTTTTTACGGCTGGGGGTTTTACGCTTAGCTCCTGCTGCGCGCCCACGGCTTACATAGTCTTTTTGTGCCACTATTATTCCGCTGTGTCCTGATGAGAGGATAAGTCCGTCATGTTACTGAACCCTAAAATATTTGACTAGCGTTTCGGGGCAGCGGTGCTGCCTCTGATAATCAATTCACTGTCCAACAGCCGGGAGCCGCTGGCCACCGTCTGGCCGTTCAACTGCTCCAACAGCAATAACATCGCCTGTTGGCCTATCTGGAAACGCGGCTGCGCCACCGTGGTCAGCGGCGGATCGCAATATTGCGCCAGCTTGAGGTCGTCAAAGCCGACGATCGACAGATCCTGCGGTACCCGCAGCCCCATTTTCTTCGCCTGGGACAGCACGCCGATCGCCATGACATCGCTGTGGCAGAATACCGCCGTCGGCGGTTTCGGCTGAGCCATCAGCTGGGTCAGCGCTTGCGCGCCGGCTTCGTAGGTAAAATCACCCCGGGTAATATAGCTGCTTTCGACGGTAATGCCATTACGACGTAGCGCTTGAACGTAACCCTGTAGCCGATAATGGCTCAGCGGCATCTGTTCCGGCCCGGCGACGCAGGCGATCTGCCGGTGGCCCAGTTGATGCAAATAATGCACGGCTTCAAAGGCGGCGGTCAGGTTGTCGATATGCACCGTCGGCAGTTCCAGCTCGGGCGCGAACTCGTTGGCCATCACCATCGGCGGCAGGTTGCGCTGCTCTTCCTTGCTGGCGTCGAACGGCAGGTTAGAGCCCAGCAGCAGCATGCCGTCGATCTGTTTGGTGATGATCAGATTGACGAAGGTGCGTTCTTGCTGGTTTTGCTGCGCGCAGTCGCCGATCAGCACCAGATAGCCTTGTTGGGCGGCGGTCTGTTCGATCCCCTGGATCACATCGGCGAAAAACGGATCGCAGATGTCGGGCACGATCACCAGGATGGTGCGGGATTCGTTGCGCTTGATATTGCGTGACAGAGCATGAGGAGAATAACCCACGGCCAGGACGGCCTGTTCCACCTTCTGGCGCGTCGGCGTTGACACCTTTTCCGGGTTCATCAGCGCACGCGATACGGTAGCCGTTGAAACGCCCGCCATTTCGGCGACGTCTTTCATGGTCGCCATGGATAACTCTTTCTTGTGTTCCAACGCCTTTCTCCTTGCGTCAGCCCCATGCCGACGCCACTACTGCTGTTTGCTCACAATGTCCGGCATGCGGTGGCGAGATTGTTGTCATTGAGCGCCACTCGCGTTCGGGCACTCCGTCGCGCTGCGATGTGGCGACAAAATTTGCCCTCGCAGACATTCTAAACAGAATACGCCCCGCCTTTGTTACCTAATTTGCATAAAAAATGTGACCTGAGAAGGTTTTTTAGCGTTCGCTCGCAATTTCAAGGGTAAACGTTTGCACTGCGGCAGCTAAATCGGACTTTTCCGGGATCAGCTGTCGATCGGATCGACATCCAGCGTCCATTTCACCTTGCGCGTTTGCGGCAGGGTGCCGATCAGCGGCAGCGAGCTTTTCATCAGCTGTTGCAGGACGCGCCGCGTCGGATGTTGCAGCAACAGCTGCCAGCGGAAACGGCCGCCGCGTTTCGACTGCAGCGCCGGCACCGGGCCCATCACCCACAGCGAGTCGTCCTTCAGCGGGCTGGCTTCCAACAGATTGCGCAGCTGCTGCAAGAACAACGGGGCCTGCTGGTTGTCGTGATCTTCGGCGCGCACGATGATGTGGCTGGTGTAAGGCGGCAGAAACACGCTGTTGCGCTCCGCCAGCGTCTGTTTGGCGAAGGCGTCGTAACCCTGTTGCAGCAGCACCTGCAGCAGCGGGTGCTCCGGATGGTGGGTTTGCAGCAGCACTTCACCCTGTTTGCCCGCGCGGCCGGCACGCCCGGAGACCTGGGTATACAGCTGAGCGAAACGCTCGGCGGAGCGGAAGTCGGCGGAGAACAGCGCGCCGTCCACGTCCAGCAACGCCACCAGCGTGACGTCGGGAAAATGGTGGCCTTTGGCGAGCATCTGTGTGCCGATCAGAATGCGCGCTTCGCCGCGATGAATATCCGCCAGGTGTTGCTCCAGCGATCCTTTGCGGCTGGTGGTGTCACGATCGATGCGGGTGATCGGCGTGTCGGGGAACAGCGGCGCCAGCTCATGCTCCAGCTGTTCGGTGCCGACGCCGACCGACACCAGATGGGTGGATCCGCACTGTGGGCACTGGTGCGGCACCGGTCGCTGGCTGTCGCAGTGGTGGCAGCGCAGCTGACGCTGATGCTGGTGGAAGGTGTAGTAGTGATCGCAGCGCTGGCACTCGGCGATCCAACCGCACTCGTGGCACAGCAGCGCCGGGGCGTAACCGCGGCGGTTGAGGAACAGCATCACCTGGTTGCCGGCTTTTAAATGGTGCTGCATGCTTTTCAAAAGCGGTTGCGACAGGCCGACCTTCAGCGGCAGCCCTTTCAGATCGATCAGGTGCTGCGCCGCCGGTTTGGCGTTGCCCGCGCGCTGGGTGAGCTTCAACTGGCGATATTTGCCCAGTTGCACGTTGTGCAGCGTTTCCAGTGCCGGCGTGGCGGAGCCCATCACCATCGGGATGTCTTCTTCCCGGGCGCGGAACACCGCCAGATCGCGGGCGTGGTAGCGCCAGCCTTCCTGCTGTTTATAAGAGCTGTCGTGCTCTTCGTCGATGATGATCACGCCCAGCTGCCGGAATGGCGTGAACAGCGCCGAACGGGTGCCGATGACGATGGCGGCTTCGCCGCTGCGCGCGCGCAGCCAAACCGCCAGCCGCTCGCTGTCGTTCAACCCGGAGTGCAGCACGTCCACCGGCGCGTTGAAGCGCTCGCGAAAGCGGGCGATGGTTTGCGGCGTCAGGCCGATTTCCGGTACCAGCACCAGCGCCTGTCGGCCTTTGGCCAGCACGTTTTCCAGCACGCTGAGGTACACCTCGGTCTTGCCTGAGCCGGTCACCCCGGCCAGCAGCCAGGCGGCGAACTGCTCATCCTCGCTTCTGATCGCCCCGACGGCGGTGGCCTGTTCGGTATTCAGCCGCAGCCGTTCGCCGAGCACCGCGAAGTTGGGGCGCCAGTCGTGCGTATCCGCGACCTGAGCGCGCAGATCGATCAGCCCTTTGGCGCGCAGCGCCTGCAGGGCGCTTTCCGTCAGCTCCAACTGGCTGACCTGATGGCGATAGACCGGGCGTTGCAGCAGCGCCGCCAGCGCCTGCTGCTGTTTCGGCGCGCGTTTCAGGCTTTCGGGTGGGGTGGCGCGCCCCTCTTCGGTGGCGAACCATTGCCACAGCGGCGCGGCTTCGGCCGGTTTGCCTTGCCGCAGCAGGATCGGCAGCGCGTGAAACAGCACTTCGCCGATGGGGTAGTGATAGTAATCGCTGGCCCAGCGCAGGATGCGCCACAGGCTGGGGGAGAACAGCGATTCCGTGTCGATCACGCTGTCGATCGGTTTGAGCTTATCCAGCGGCAGTTCGCTGGTGTCGCTGCAGCCGGTGACGATGCCGATCGCATGCTGCCTGCCCCAGGGCACGCCCACGCGCGCGCCGGCCACCGGCTGCATGCCGGGCGGCAGCAGATAGTCGAAGGTGCGGGCGAGGGGGACCGGTAAGGCAACGTGTACGACGGGCATGATCTCATCCAAATTGAAAAAAGTGGGCATCAGTTTACACGGCGCATCGGCAAATGTACGGTTCCGATTGCGCGCCTCGGCTAATGCTGTATAATTTGCCGCCTTTGGTATAATTCGATACCAAAATTCTATTATCAACCACGTGTGGTGTCTGGCGAAACAGGGCTGGATAGCGACACGGCCTTAACTGAGGTTTCCCATGAAACAAGGTATCCACCCAAAATACGAAGAAGTTACTGCTAACTGCTCTTGCGGTAACGTGATGAAGATCCGCTCCACCGTGGGCCACGATCTGAACCTGGACGTTTGTGGCGCATGCCACCCGTTCTACACTGGCAAGCAGCGTGACGTTGCTACCGGTGGCCGCGTTGACCGCTTCAACAAGCGTTTCAGCGTACCAGGCGCTAAGAAATAAGATTTCTTATCGTCCGATGAAAAAGGCGCCTTTGGCGCCTTTTTTCGTTTCTGCCGCCGGCGTTCGCCGGGCGGTTCTCAATATTCCCAGGTATCGGGATCGACACCCAGTTCGCGCATCAACACTTTTGCGGCTTCCGGGATTTCATCGCTGCGCTCTTTGCGCAGGTCTTCATCGTTCGGCAGCGGCTGGCCGGTAAAGGCATGCAGAAACGCTTCGCACAGCAGTTCGCTGTTGGTGGCGTGGCGCAGGTTGTTCACCTGGCGACGGGTCCGTTCGTCGGTGAGGATTTTCAGGACCTTCAGCGGAATGGATACCGTGATCTTTTTGACTTGCTCGCTTTTTTTACCGTGTTCAGCGTAAGGGCTGACATACTCGCCGTTCCACTCAGCCATGGGACACCTTAACTTTGTCAGAAAAATTACAAAATTCTAAAAACCGGCCAATTATGCCCGATCTTCACTGTTCTCACTAAATAAATGTCAATTTTACGCGACCAGGGTCACTGAATGCCCCGCTTCGGTCAGGCATTGCCGCTTAACATCTTATCGTCATGTCATATCGGCATAATTTTAGCGGGTATTGTGTCATTGCTCAATCTATACGCAAAGAAGTTTAGATGTCCAGATGTATTGACGTCTATCAATCCTGCGATTACTCTTTAGGCCTCATTCACCGAACCGAGAGCCGAGCGAGACCATGACGCGTAAACCAGCCACGATTGCCGTACGCAGCGGCCTGAACGATGACGAACAGTACGGCTGCGTCGTCCCGCCGATTCATCTGTCCAGCACCTATAACTTTACCGACTTCAACCAACCCCGAGCCCATGACTACTCGCGCCGCGGCAACCCGACGCGCGACGTGGTGCAACGTGCGTTGGCGGAGCTGGAAGGCGGTGCCGGCGCGGTGATGACCGGCAGCGGGATGTCGGCGATCCATCTGGTGACCACTGTGCTGCTGAAGCCCGGCGATCTGCTGGTGGCGCCGCACGACTGCTACGGCGGCAGCTATCGGTTGTTCGACAGCCTGAGCAAGCGCGGCGCCTATCGCGTGCTGTTCGTCGATCAGGGTAATGAAGCCGCCCTGCAGCAGGCGCTGGCGCAAAAGCCGAAGCTGGTGCTGATTGAAAGCCCCAGCAATCCGCTGCTGCGGGTGGTGGATATCGCGGCGATCTGCGCCGCCGCGCACGCGGCGGGCGCGTTGACGGTGGTGGACAACACCTTCCTCAGCCCGGCCCTGCAACAGCCGATCGAACTCGGTGCCGATCTGGTGGTCCATTCTTGCACCAAATACCTGAATGGGCATTCGGACGTGGTGGCCGGCGCGGTGATTGCCAAAGATCCCGAGCTGGCGGTCGAATTGGCTTGGTGGGCGAACAATATCGGTGTAACCGGCGGTGCGTTCGACAGCTATCTGCTGCTGCGCGGCATGCGCACGCTGTCGCCGCGCATCAAGGCGGCGCAGCAAAACGCCGAAGCGATTGTCGGTTATTTACAGCAGCAACCGCTGGTGAAAAAGCTGTATCATCCCTCCCTGCCGGAAAATCCGGGGCATGAGATCGCCCGCCGGCAGCAGCGTGGTTTCGGCGCGATGCTGAGTTTTGAACTGGACGGCGATGAAGCGGTGCTGCGCCGTTTTCTCTCTGCCCTTGAGCTGTTTACTCTGGCAGAATCGCTGGGCGGCGTAGAAAGCCTGATCTCGCATGCAGCGACCATGACCCACGCCGGCATGGCGGCGGAGGCGCGGGCAGCGGCCGGCATCTCCGAGAGCCTGCTGCGCATTTCCGTGGGTATTGAAGACAGTGAAGATTTGATTGCCGATCTGGAACGCGCTTTCCAGGCGGCGGCAACGAGGTAAGCATGAATGCAATTGCTGTAGCAGGGCCGGTGAGCGGGCGTCAACTGCACAAGTTTGGCGGCAGCAGTCTGGCGGATGTGAAGTGTTATCTGCGTGTGGCCGGGATTATGGCGGAATACAGCCAGCCGGGCGACATGATGGTGGTATCGGCCGCCGGCAGTACCACCAACCAGTTGATCAACTGGCTGAAGCTCAGCCAGAGCGATCGCCTGTCTGCGCACCAGGTGCAGCAGACGTTGCGTCGTTATCACAGCGATCTTATCAGCGGCCTGTTGCCGCCGGAAAGCGCCGAGCCGCTGATCGCCGAGTTCATTCAGGATCTGGAACGTCTGGCGGTGCTGCTGGACGGTAAAGCTGACGAGCTGTGCTATGCCGAAGTGGTCGGGCACGGCGAGATCTGGTCGGCGCGCCTGATGGCGGCGGTGCTCAACCACCTGGATATGCAGGCGGCCTGGCTGGATGCGCGTGATTTCCTGCGCGCCGAACGCGCCGCGCAGCCGCAGGTGGATGAAGGCCGTTCTTATCCGCTGCTGCAGCAATTGTTGGCTCAACATCCGGGCAAGCGCCTGGTGGTGACCGGCTTCATTTCGCGCAACGACGCCGGGGAAACCGTGCTGTTGGGGCGCAACGGCAGTGATTACTCCGCCACTCAGGTCGGCGCGTTGGCCGGCGCTGCGCGCGTCACCATCTGGAGCGACGTGGCCGGGGTTTACAGCGCCGATCCGCGCAAGGTGAAAGACGCCTGCCTGCTGCCGCTGCTGCGTCTGGACGAAGCCAGCGAGCTGGCACGCCTGGCGGCACCGGTGTTGCATACCCGCACCCTGCAGCCGGTCTCCGGCAGCGATATCGATCTTCAGCTGCGCTGCAGCTACCAGCCGGAGCAGGGCTCGACGCGCATCGAGCGCGTATTGGCGTCCGGCACCGGCGCCAAGATTGTCACCAGCCATGATGACGTGTGCCTGATTGAGCTGCACGTCGCCGCTCAGCATGACTTCAAACTGGCGCAGAAAGAGTTGGATCTGGTGCTCAAACGCGCGCAGATCAAACCGCTGGCGGTGGGCATCCATCCTGACCGCAATCGGGTGCAGCTGTGCTACACCTCCGAGGTGGTCAACAGCGCACTGGCGATCCTGCAGGCCTCGGCGCTGCCGGGTGAACTGCATCTGCGTGAAGGGTTGGCGCTGGTGGCGATGGTCGGCGCCGGGGTATGCAAGAACCCGCTGCACAGCCACCGTTTCTATCAGCAACTGAAAGATCAGCCGGTCGAATTTATCTGGCAGGCGGAAGATGGCATCAGCCTGGTGGCGGTATTGCGCCAGGGGCCGACCGCGCTGCTGATTCAGGGGCTGCACCAAAGCCTGTTCCGCGCCGAGAAGCGCATCGGTCTGGTGCTGTTCGGCAAGGGCAACATCGGGTCGCGCTGGCTGGAGCTGTTCGCCCGTGAACAGACCAATATCTCCGCGCGCAGCGGCTTCGAATTTATCCTGGCGGGGGTGGTGGACAGCCGCCGCAGCCTGCTGAACTATGACGGGCTGGACGCCAGCCGCGCGCTGGCATTCTTTGAGGACGAAGCGCAGGAGCTGGATGAAGAATCGCTGTTCCTGTGGATGCGCGCGCACCCGTTCGACGATCTGGTGGTGCTCGACGTGACCGCCAGCGAAGAGCTGGCTGGGCAGTATCTGGATTTCGCCAGCTACGGTTTTCACGTGATCAGCGCCAACAAGTTGGCGGGGGCCTCGTGCAGCGACAGCTATCGCCAAATACGCGACGCCTTCGCCAAAACCGGCCGCCACTGGCTGTATAACGCCACCGTCGGCGCCGGGCTGCCGGTCAACCATACGGTGCGCGATCTGCGCGACAGCGGCGACAGCATTTTGGCGATCAGCGGCATCTTCTCCGGCACGCTTTCCTGGCTGTTCTTGCAGTATGACGGCACGGTGCCGTTCACCGAGCTGGTGGATCAGGCTTGGCAGCAGGGGCTGACCGAACCGGATCCGCGGGTCGATCTCTCCGGCCAGGACGTGATGCGCAAGCTGGTGATCCTGGCGCGTGAGGCGGGCTACGACATCGAACCGAACCAGGTGCGGGTCGAGTCGCTGGTGCCGGCGGGCTGCGAGCTGGGCTCCGTCGATCAGTTCTTCGAGAACGGTGAGGCGCTGAATCAGCAGATGCAGCAGCGCTTTGAGGCCGCCAGCGAAATGGGCCTGGTGCTGCGCCACGTGGCGCGTTTCGACGCCAACGGCAAGGCGCGGGTCGGTGTGGAGGCGGTGCGCCCTGAGCACCCGCTGGCCTCGCTGCTGCCGTGCGACAACGTGTTTGCCATCGAAAGCCGCTGGTATCGCGATAATCCGCTGGTGATCCGCGGGCCGGGCGCCGGCCGCGATGTGACCGCCGGCGCTATCCAGTCAGACCTTAACCGTTTGGCGCAGCTGCTTTAATCCTCTGCGGGCGCGGGCTCACCGCGCCCCTTTGCTTTTCCTGCCATACTTATCTTTGCCGCGATCATGAAATTCCCTCGTTGAGCGGGTGAGGATTAATCATCTTATTCCCCTCATTTTCCTGTTGACTCTTTAGCCAACATGCGGCATTTTCTATCTAGACGTCTAAACGTATAGACGCTCATCAAGATGAAATAAAAACAGTGATCGATAAAGAGGTGAGCAGGGTATGAGTTTTTTCCACGCAAACCAGCGGGAAGCGCTGAATCAGAGTCTGGCGGAGTTGAACGGCCAGATTAACGTATCATTCGAGTTCTTCCCGCCACGCACCAGCGAGATGGAAGAGACCCTGTGGCAGTCGATCGATCGTCTGAGCATCCTCAAACCTAAATTCGTTTCCGTCACCTACGGCGCCAATTCCGGCGAGCGCGATCGCACCCACAGCATCATCAAGGGGATCAAGGAGCGCACCGGCCTGGAGGCGGCGCCGCACCTGACCTGCATCGACGCCAGCCCGGCGCAGCTGCGCGACATTGCGACCGATTACTGGAACAGCGGCATCCGCCATATCGTGGCGCTGCGCGGCGATCTGCCGCCGGGCGGCGGCAAGCCGGACATGTACGCGACCGATCTGGTGGCGTTGCTGAAAGACGTGGGTGACTTCGACATTTCCGTCGCCGCCTACCCGGAAGTGCACCCGGAGGCGAAAAGCGCCCAGGCCGATTTGATTAACCTGAAACGCAAGATCGATGCCGGCGCCAGTCGCGCAATTACCCAGTTCTTCTTCGACGTTGAGAGCTACCTGCGCTTCCGCGACCGCTGCGTTGCCGCCGGTATCGATGTGGAAATCGTGCCGGGCATTCTGCCGGTGTCCAACTTCAAGCAGCTACAGCGCTTTGCCACCATGACCAACGTGCGGGTGCCAAGCTGGATGACCAGCATGTTCGAAGGGCTGGACGACGATGCGGAGACCCGCAAAATGGTCGGCGCCAACATCGCCATGGACATGGTGAAGATCCTGAGCCGCGAAGGGGTGAAAGATTTCCACTTCTATACGCTGAACCGTGCAGAGATGAGCTACGCGATCTGCCACACGCTGGGCGTGCGCCCGGTGGCCGCCGCCTGACAGGCTTGTTCCATTGAAAAAGGGCGTCGCTTTACCGCGGCGCCCTTTTTTTGTGGGGGAAAGGCATAAAAAAACGGCCCCGATAAACGGGGCCGCGATGAGGCTCACTAGCCGGTGTTGCGCATCCCGGCGGCGACGCCGGCGATGGTGACCATCAGCGCCTGCTCGACGCGGGCGTCCGGTTGCTCCTGCTGACGAGAACGGTGCAGCAGTTCAGCCTGCAAGACGTTCAGCGGGTCGGTGTAAACGTTGCGCAGCGCGATGGATTCAGCGATCCACGGCAGGTCTTCCATCAGGTGCGCATCGTTGGCGATGGTCAGCACCACCTTGATGTCGCTTTCCAGCTGATCGCGCAGCTGTTGACCCAGCGGCCACAGTGCTTTATCCACCAGGCGCTGATCGTAGTATTCCGCCAGCCACAGGTCGGCTTTGGCGAACACCATTTCCAGCATGGCGATACGGGTGGAGAAGAACGGCCAGTCGCGACACATCGCTTCCAGCTCCGCCTGTTTGCCGGCTTTCACCGCTTCCTGCAATCCGGCGCCGGCGCCGAGCCAGGCCGGCAGCATCAGGCGGTTCTGCGTCCAGGCGAAGATCCACGGAATGGCGCGCAGGCTCTCTACGCCGCCGTTCGGCTTGCGCTTGGCCGGGCGTGAACCCAGCGGCAGTTTGCCCAGCTCCAGCTCCGGCGTGGCCGCGCGGAAGTAAGGCACAAAGTCCGGGTTTTCACGCACGTAGCCGCGATACATCCGGCAGGAGGTCTCGGACAGGTCGTCCATCAGCGCCCGCCATTCTTTCTTCGGTTCCGGCGGCGGCAGCAGGTTGGCCTCGAGGATCGCGCCTGCATACAGCGCCAGGCTGCTGATGGTGACTTCCGGCAGGCCGAACTTGAAGCGGATCATCTCGCCCTGTTCGGTGACGCGCAGGCCGCCCTTCAAGCTGCCCGGCGGCTGAGACAGCAGCGCCGCATGCGCCGGTGCGCCGCCGCGGCCGATGGAGCCGCCGCGGCCGTGGAACAGCGTCAGCGCTACGCCGGCCTTTTCACAGGTTTTGATCAGCGCGTCCTGCGCGCGGTACTGCGCCCAGGAAGCGGCCATCACGCCGGCGTCTTTCGCCGAGTCGGAATAGCCGATCATCACCATCTGTTTGCCCTGGATGAAGCCGCGATACCAGTCGATGTTCAGCAACTGGGTCATCACGTCGTCGGCGTTGTTCAGGTCGTCGAGGGTTTCGAACAGCGGGGCGACCGGCAGCGCGAACGGGCAGCCGGCCTCCTTCAGCAGCAGGTGCACCGCCAACACGTCGGAAGGCGTGCGCGCCATCGAAATCACGTAGGCGGCGATCGAACCCTGCGGCGCTTCGGCGATCACCCGGCAGGTTTCCAGCACTTCCTGCGTATCGGCGCTCGGTTGCCATTTCAGCGGCACCAGCGGGCGTTTGGAGTTCAGTTCGCGGATCAGGAACGCCTGCTTATCGGCTTCCGACCAGCTTTCATAATCGCCCAGCCCCAGATAGCGGGTCAGCTCGGCGATGGCTTCGGTATGGCGGGTGCTTTCCTGGCGCACGTCGATACGCACCAGCGGCACGCCGAAGCAGCGCACGCGGCGCAGGGTATCCAGCAGTTGACCATTGGCGATGATGCCCATGCCGCAGGCCTGCAGCGACTGGTAGCAGGCATACAGCGGCTCCCACAGCTGCTCGTTGTTCACCAGCAGGTCGTGCGGTTTCAGCACGCGCTCGCCCTTCAGGCGACCTTCCAGATAGGCCTGGGAGCTCATCAGCTGGCTGCGCAGCTGCTTCATGATTTCGCGGTACGGTTCCTGCACTTCGTCACCGCCGGCGCGGGCGCGCAGCTCCGGGGTGCACTCGGTCATCGACAGCTCGGAGACCAGTACCTGAATATCGCGGGTAAACAGGTCGCAGGCTTTCCAGCGGCTGAGCAGCAGCACATGGCGGGTAATTTCGGCGGTGACGTTCGGGTTGCCGTCGCGATCGCCGCCCATCCAGGAAGTGAAGCGCACCGGCACCGCTTCTACCGGCAGGCTGTAATCGATGGAGTTTTCCAGCTGTTCGTTGAATTCGCGCAGGAACGCCGGCACGCCTTCCCACAGGCTGTTTTCCACGACGGCAAAACCCCATTTGGCTTCGTCGATCGGAGAAGGGCGGTGTTTGCGAATTTCATCGGTGTGCCACGACTGGGCTACCAGCTGACGCAGGCGGCGCATGATCTTGTTGCGCTCGTAGTCGGCCAGATCGTTGTGATCGAGCTGGCTGAGGCAGGTGTTGACCTCCACCAGCTTGTGGATCAGGGTGCGGCGGGTGATCTCCGTCGGGTGCGCCGTCAGCACCAGCTCGATGGAGAGTTGCGACACGGCGTGCTGCAGCTCTTTATCGCTGAGCTTTCTGTCTTTGAGGCGGCTGAACAATTGAGCCAGCGCTTCCGGATTGCTGGCGGCTTCGCCGTTGGGCGAAATGCTGTGGTACTGCTCGGCGACGTTGGTCAGGTTGAGGAACTGGCTGAAGGCGCGCGCCACCGGCAGCAGCTCGTCGTTGGACAGGTTCTGCAGGGTGGAGAGCAGCTCCTGGCGATGCGCTTCGTTGCCGGCGCGTGAGGATTTGGAAAGCTTACGGATGGTCTCAACGCGATCGAGAATATGCTCGCCCAGCGCTTCTTTGATGGTATCGCCGAGCAATTTGCCGAGCATACTGACATTACTGCGCATTGCCGAATATTGTTCGTTCATATAACCCCTGACCCAGTTCTGTATGATTTTTATCTTGTAAATAAATTTCACGCGTCAGGCGCAGACCGCCTGCCTGATCACATCGCGTTCCTGTCCAATCGTCAATTGACACTATTTTTAGCAAAAAAACATCAAAATCGGCGCATTTTCTGAAATTTAATTACGCCGCGTGGGTTATCAGCGTGGCTTATTTCGCTGCCTTCTACTTATTTTGAGTTAGGGGAAGCATAAAGCATTTCCCCTGCTAAATGTCGGGTTTATTGCTGGCAAAAGTGATTGATCAGCTGGCCCAACAGTTTGCGCGTCGGTTCGATAAACGCGGTGTCGATGTATTCGTCCGGCTGGTGGGCCTGATCGATGGAACCGGGGCCGAGCACCAACGTCGGGCAGACCTGCTGAACGAACGGCGCTTCGGTGCAGTAGTTGACCACCTGCGTGCGGGTGCCCAGCAGTTCCTCGATCACTGCCACCATGCGGTGGTCGGTCGGGCATTCGTAGCCCGGTACCGACGCGTGCAGCTCTTCGATGGTCAGGCGGCCCGGCCAGCGTTGGCTCACCGGCTCCAATGCCTGATGCATCAGTTCGTTGATGTTGTCGAGCGTCATGCCGGGCAGCGGGCGGATATCCAGGTGCAGTTCGCAACAGGCGCAGATGCGGTTGGCCGCGTCGCCGCCGCTGATATGGCCGAAGTTCATGGTGGGATAAGGCACGGCGAACGCCGGATTGTTGTAGCGCTCCTGCAGGGTCTTGCGCAGCTCCATCAGGCGGCCGATGGACTCGTGCATCAGATCGATGGCGTTGACGCCGCGCGCCGGATCGCTGGAGTGGCCGGACTGGCCGACGATGCGAATGGCGTTGGCCATGTGGCCCTTGTGCGCGCGCACCGGCTGCAGCGAGGTCGGCTCACCGATGATGGCGAAATCCGGCCGAATCGCGGTGGAGGCGGCGAAATAACGTGCGCCGGCCATCGTCGTTTCTTCATCTGCGGTGGCTAAAATGTACAGCGGCTTGGTCAATTTGCTCGCGTCGATATCGCGCACCGCATCCAGAATAAAGGCGAAGAAGCCTTTCATGTCGGCGGTGCCCAGGCCGTAGAGCTTGTTGTCATGCTCGGTCAGGGTGAAGGGATCGCGCGTCCAGCGGCCCTCGTCGTAAGGCACCGTATCGGTATGACCCGCCAGCAGCAGGCCGCCGCTGCCTTCGCCGATGCTGGCCAGCAGGTTGAATTTGTGGCGCGACTCCGGCACCGGCTGTACGTCGACGCGAAAGCCCAGGTCGGCAAACCATCCGGCCAGCAAGTTGATTAACGCCTCATTGCTCTGATCGAGGCCGGCATCGGTGGCGCTGATTGACGGAGTGGCGATCAACGCCCGGTACAGCTCAATAAATGGAGGTAATTTCATCTTCACTGTTGACAGCCTTTGGTTAGGATAGTATCAATATTCATGCATTTATTTTGAATAAAAATACAGTAAGCCGAAGCGTAAGGGAACCCGATACCCGGATGTTTATAAAAGCATCAACGCCTGGCTCCGTGGG
Source organism: Serratia sp. CY47444 (assembly GCF_052168635.1). Classification (NCBI taxonomy): domain Bacteria; kingdom Pseudomonadati; phylum Pseudomonadota; class Gammaproteobacteria; order Enterobacterales; family Yersiniaceae; genus Serratia; species Serratia sp. CY47444. Next base: position 16,092 of record NZ_JBJNMH010000021.1, on the reverse strand, counting down.
TGAACGGCGCAACAACGCTGGCTAGCCCTGTTACCTGGGTCGCAAGCGACCGCACGTCAGTTTAGAAGGTGAAAGGCCACATGTTGAATACGCTGATCGTTGGTGCCAGCGGTTACGCCGGAGCGGAGCTCACGGCTTACCTGAATCGCCACCCACACATGAACATAACCGCTTTAGCGGTTTCAGCGCAAAGTGCAGATGCAGGAAAGTTGCTTTCCGATCTCCATCCCCAGTTGAAAGGCATCGTCGATCTGCCGCTGCAACCGTTGACCGACGTTGCCAAGGCGGCGCAGGGCATCGACGTGGTGTTCCTCGCCACCGCCCATGAAGTCAGCCACGATATCGCACCGGCCTTCCTGGCGGCGGGCTGCGTGGTGTTCGATCTGTCCGGCGCCTTTCGCGTGCAGGACGCCGGTTTTTATAGCCAGTACTACGGTTTCGAGCATCAGCATGGCGCCCTGCTGGAGCAGGCAGTGTACGGCCTGGCGGAGTGGCAGAGCGACAAGATCAAACAGGCGCAGCTGATCGCGGTGCCGGGCTGTTACCCGACGGCGGCGCAGCTGGCGCTGAAACCGCTGATCGAAAAACAGTTGCTGAATCTGGATCAGTGGCCGGTGATCAACGCCACCAGCGGCGTTAGCGGCGCCGGGCGCAAGGCCAGCATGACCACCAGCTTCTGCGAAGTGAGCCTGCAGCCGTACGGTATTTTTACTCACCGGCACCAGCCGGAGATCGCCGCGCACCTGGGCGTGCCGGTTATCTTTACGCCGCACCTGGGCAACTTCCCGCGCGGCATCCTTGAAACCATCACCTGCCGCCTGAAAGCCGGCGTGACCGCGCAGGACGTCGCGGCCGCCTATCATGCCGCCTATGACGACAAGCCGCTGGTGCGGTTGTACGACCAGGGCGTGCCGGCGCTGAAAGCGGTGGTGGGGTTGCCGTTCTGCGATATCGGTTTTGCGGTGCAGGGCGAGCATCTGATCGCCGTCGCGGTGGAAGACAACCTGCTGAAAGGCGCGGCGGCGCAGGCGGTGCAATGCCTGAATATCCGTTTCGGCTTCCCGGAAACCCAGTCACTCCTTTAAACCAGCGTGAGTAAACAGCAATGAACCCGTTAATTATCAAGTTAGGTGGCGTGTTATTAGACAGTGAAGAAGCGCTGGAGCGTCTGTTTACCGCGCTGGACAGCTACCGCCAGCAGCATCAGCGTCCGCTGGTGATCGTGCACGGCGGCGGCTGCGTGGTGGACGAACTGATGAAGCAGCTCGCTTTGCCGGTGGTGAAAAAGAACGGCCTGCGGGTCACGCCGGCCGATCAGATCGACATCATCACCGGCGCGCTGGCCGGCACCGCCAACAAAACGCTGCTGGCGTGGGCGATTAAACATCAAATCAACGCCGTCGGCCTGAGCCTGGCGGACGGCGGCAGCGCGGTCGTGACCCCGCTCGATCCGGCATTGGGCCACGTCGGCAACGCGCAGCCCGGTTCGCCCGCGCTGCTCAATACCCTGCTGGGCGCCGGCTACCTGCCGGTTATCAGCTCCATCGGCATCACCGCCGAAGGGCAGTTAATGAACGTGAACGCCGATCAGGCGGCGACGGCGCTGGCGGCGACGCTGGGGGCGGACCTGATCCTGCTGTCGGACGTCAGCGGCATCCTCGACGGCAAGGGGCAACGCATTGCGGAAATGACGGCGCAAAAAGCGGAACAACTGATCGCGCAAGGCATCATCACCGATGGTATGGTGGTGAAGGTGAATGCGGCGCTCGACGCCGCCCGCACCCTCGGCCGCCCGGTGGATATCGCCAGCTGGCGCCATGCCGATCAGCTTCCTGCTTTGTTTAACGGCGTGTCGATTGGCACCCGGATCCTCGCTTAATTTTAGAATTAGAAAGGAATAGATCATGCAAAACCAAGGCATCAAAAAAATCGTTCTGGCGTACTCCGGCGGCCTGGATACCTCGGCCATCATTCCATGGCTGAAAGAGAACTACGGCGGCTGTGAAGTGGTGGCGTTCGTGGCGGACATCGGCCAGGAGCGCAGCGATCTGGAAGGCGTGGAGCAAAAAGCCCTGCAGTCCGGTGCCTCTGAATGTCACGTGGTCGATCTGCGTGAAGAATTTATCCGCGATTACGTTTATCCGGTGCTGCAGACCGGCGCCCTGTACGAGGGCAGCTACCTGCTGGGTACCTCGATGGCGCGGCCGATCATCGCCAAGGCGCAGGTCGAGCTGGCGTTGAAAGTGGGCGCCGATGCGCTGTGCCACGGCGCGACCGGCAAAGGCAACGACCAGGTGCGTTTCGAGACCACCTACACCGCGCTGGCGCCGCAGCTGAAAGTGGTGGCGCCGTGGCGCGAGTGGAACCTGCGTTCCCGTGAAGCGCTGCTGGATTACCTGAAAGAGCGCAACATCCCGACCACCGCGTCGCTGGAAAAAATCTATAGCCGCGATGAGAACGCCTGGCACATCTCCACCGAAGGCGGCGTGCTGGAAAGCCCGTGGAATGCGCCGAACAAAGATTGTTGGGTATGGACCGTCGATCCGCAGGAAGCGCCGGATCAGCCTGAGCAGGTGACCGTCACCGTTGAGAAAGGCCGCGTCGTGGCGGTTAACGGGAAAGCGCTGTCGCCGTACCAGTGCCTGGAAACCCTGAACGCGCTGGGCGCCAAGCACGGCGTCGGCCGGATCGACATCGTGGAAAACCGTCTGGTGGGCATCAAATCCCGCGGCTGCTATGAGACCCCAGGGGGCACCATCATGGTGGCGGCGCTGCGCGCCATCGAGCAGCTGGTGCTGGATCGCGACAGCTTCAAATGGCGCGAGCAGCTGGGCCTGGAGATGTCCTATGTGGTGTACGACGGCCGTTGGTTCGCGCCGCTGCGCCGCTCGCTGCAGGCCTCTGCCGAAGCATTGGCTGAAGAGGTGAACGGCGAAGTCGTGCTGCAGCTGTACAAAGGTCAGGTGACGGCGACTCAGAAGAAATCCGCCAACAGCCTGTACTCCGAAGAGTTCGCCACCTTCGGCGAAGACGAAGTTTACGATCACAGCCACGCGGGCGGCTTTATCCGCCTGTTCTCTCTGTCTTCACGCATCCGCGCGTTGAACGAGAAAAAGAATAAATAACCGATTGGCGTGACTCTGCAAGGGCGCAGCATGCTGCGCCCTTTCGCATAAAAATTCAGGAGTAAAGGTATGGCACTTTGGGGCGGACGGTTCACTCAGGCGGCGGATCAGCGGTTCAAGCAACTCAATGATTCGCTGCGGTTCGATTATCGCCTGGCGGAGCAGGATATCGTGGGCTCGGTGGCCTGGTCGAAGGCGCTGGTGACCGTTAACGTGTTGACGGCAACGGAGCAACAGCTGCTGGAGCAGGCGCTGAATGCACTACTGACGGAAGTCCAGGCCGATCCTTTGGCGATAGTCCAAAGCGATGCCGAAGACATCCACAGCTGGGTGGAGCAGAAGCTGATCGAGAAGGTCGGCGATTTGGGCAAGAAGCTGCACACTGGCCGCAGCCGCAACGATCAGGTCGCGACCGATCTGAAGCTGTGGTGCAAACAGCAGATCGGCGATCTGCATCAGGCGATCGTCCAGCTGCAGCAGGCGCTGGTGGAGACCGCCGAAGCCAATCAGGATGCGGTGATGCCGGGGTATACCCACCTGCAACGCGCGCAGCCGGTGACTTTCGCGCACTGGTGCCTGGCCTATGTCGAGATGCTGGAGCGCGATGAGAGCCGACTGCAGGATACCCTGAAACGGCTGGACGTCAGCCCGCTGGGCAGCGGCGCGCTGGCCGGCACTGCGTATCCTATCGATCGCGAGCAACTGGCCGGCTGGCTGGGCTTCGCCTCGGCGACCCGCAACAGCCTGGACAGCGTATCCGATCGCGATCACGTGCTGGAGTTGCTGTCCAACGCCGCCATCAGCATGGTGCACCTGTCGCGCTTCGCCGAAGATCTGATCTTCTTCAACAGCGGCGAAGCGGCGTTTGTCGAGCTGTCTGACCGCGTGACCTCCGGCTCTTCGCTGATGCCGCAGAAGAAAAACCCGGACGCGCTGGAGCTGATCCGCGGCAAGTGCGGCCGCGTACAGGGCGCGCTGACCGGCATGATGATGACGCTGAAAGGCCTGCCGCTGGCGTACAACAAAGACATGCAGGAAGACAAAGAAGGGCTGTTCGACGCGCTCGACACCTGGATGGACTGCCTGCAGATGGCGGCGCTGGTGCTGGACGGCATTCAGGTGAAGCGCCCGCGCTGTCAGGAAGCGGCGGAGCAGGGCTATGCCAACGCCACCGAACTGGCGGATTACCTGGTCGCCAAGGGCGTGCCGTTCCGCGAAGCGCACCATATCGTCGGTGAGGCGGTGGTAGAGGCGATTCGCCAGGGCAAACCGCTGGAAGCGCTGCCGCTGGCGGATTTGCAGCAGTTTAGCGCGACGATTGGCGACGACGTCTATCCGATCCTGGCGTTGCAATCTTGCCTGGACAAACGTGCGGCCAAAGGCGGCGTCGCGCCGCAGCAGGTGGCCGCGGCAATCGCCGCAGCGAAACAGCGTTTAGCTTGAGGACGATAAGGGCGGCCTGGTGCCGCCCTTGCACCTCTACCCCGCCAGGCGTGCGCACAGATAACGGTTCAGGCTCACGCCTTCCTCCATCGCGCCGATCGCCAGCCGGCGATGCTGTTCCGGCGTCATGCGTAACACCAGTTTTCCGCTGAAGTTCTTTTCCGCCAGCGCCTGCGGCGGCGTTTCACCTTGCGCCAGCATGTCGGCGATCGTTTCGCTCACGACTTTTTCGATACCCTCCAGTGCGCCGGTACGCGTGGCGGCCAGCCAGGACAGCGAGGGGAATTCGGCGCACAGCCCGACATATTCACGATCTTCCGCTGACCAGGTGATGCGATAGGTATAGTGTTCATGCTTTTCCATGTTCTTCCTCCATTCTGGCCAGTGCGGCGATGACCTGCTTAACCTGATATGCCTTGGCCGCGCCGTTGTTGCCGCGTTGGATATTGATGCGCGGATCGCCTGGCCAGGGCATGCGATAAACGTGATGGCTGCTACCGTTTATGCGCGGCGGCCCAAACCATCGCACGCAGACTTTCGCTAACTCGGCGAATTTGATGCTGTTCTGCCGCTGTTGCAAATCAGCGATGTCATCCCTGATCTCGTTCATGCTGCCTCCATTTTAGTATCGTTATTGGTATCACTTCAATGCCAAAGCATAAAAAAATGAGCGCGGGCGGGCCGTGAGGCAAGCGGAGGGAGGAAATTGTGGAAAGTGCTGCGCAAAAAAAACCGGGCCTGAAGGCCCGGTGGATATAAACGGAGAATAAGAGGTTACTCACCCGGACAGCGCTGGCAGCGCTCGATTTCGGCCGTGCCGAGTTTGAGCTTCGCCTGCAGGTCGCGCAGCGCAGTGCGCAAGCCTTCTTCGATCACCGGATGATAGAACGGCATGTCCAGCATCTGATCGACGGTCATCTGCTGTTGGTGCGCCCAGGCTAACAGGTGCGCAATGTGTTCGGCGTCGGGGCCGATCATTTCCGCGCCGAGGAAACGGCCGGTGCCTTGCTCGCCGTAGACGTGCAAAATGCCCTTATTGCGCAGCATCACCCGCGAGCGGCCCTGATTCTCAAACGAGACTTTGCCCACTTCAAAGCAGCCGCAGGCGCTGAACTTCTCGCTCAGCTCGCGGAAAGTTGAGCCGACCATGGCGATCTGCGGATCGGAGAACACCACCGAAATCGCGCTGCGGCGCAGACCTGGATTGATCTCCGGGAAGCTGCCGGCGTTGGCGCCGGCGATGCGCGCCTGATCGCTGGCCTCGTGCAACAGCGGCAGCTGGTTGCTGGCGTCGCCGGCGATAAAGATATGCGGCACGCTGGTTTGCATCGTCAGGCGGTCGGCCAGCGGCACGCCTCGAGCGTCGAGCTGCAGGTCGGTGTTTTCGAGACCCAGCCGATCGACGTTGGGGCGGCGGCCGGTGGCGGCCAGCACGTAGTCCACCAGGATCTCCTGCGACTGGCCTTGCAGATCCTGATAGCGGATAAATACGCGGTCGCCTTCGCGCTGCATCATCTCCACTTTCACGTCGGCGTCGAGGTAGAACTCTTCCCCCAGCGTTTTGGCGGCGTAATCGCGCACGGCGCTGTCGGTCAGCGGCCCGACGGCGCCGCCGATGCCGAAGACCTTGGTGTCGACGCCGAGGCGGTGCAGCGCTTGCCCCAGCTCCAGCCCAATGACGCCGGGGCCGAATACCGCCACGGACTGCGGCAAGTCATCCCAGTTGAACAGATCGTCGTTGACGATCAGGCGATCGCCCAGTTCGTTCCACAGCGCTGGCCAGCTGGGGCGAGAGCCGGTGGCGATCACGATGCGTTGCGCCACGATGCGCGTATGGTCATCGACCTGCAGCGTGTTGTCGTCGATAAAGCGGGCATAGCCCTGAATTTTGTCGGCGGCCGGGATCTCGTCCACGCCTTCCAGCACGAAGCCGACGAAACGATCGCGTTCGCGTTTGACGCGCGCCATCACCTCGCGTCCGTCGATGCGGGTTTTACCGGCTGGGTGCACGCCAAAGCCCGGCGCGCGTTCGATTTGATGCACCGCTTCGGCGGCGGCGATCAATAATTTGGATGGCATGCAGCCAACGCGCGCACAGGTGGTGCCGTAAGGCCCGCCTTCAATCATCACCACGCTGGGGGTAGACAGTTTGGCCGCGCGATAGGCGCCGAGCCCTGCGGTGCCGCCGCCGATGACCGCAACATCAACGTTCAACAGTTTCATATCCGCTCCTGAAAGGTAAAAAAAGGGCGGGCCGTAGCCCGCCAAAGTTCACGTTGGCTTTGTTATTACTTATTAAGCTGACAGGAAAGTTTCCAGATCGTCGCTGCCGCCAATGTGACGGCCGCCGATGAACACCTGCGGCACCGTGGCGCGGCCGCTGACGGCGCGCAGGCTAACGGTGGTGGCGTCTTTGCCCAGGACGATCTCTTCATACTGAATGCCGCGCTCTTGCAGCATCTGTTTGGCTTTGGCGCAGAATGGGCAACCCGGTTTGGTGAACAGGGAGACCGATTCCTGCACTTTGAATTCCGGCGCCAGGTATTTCAGCATGGTGTCGGCGTCGGACACTTCAAACGGGTCGCCCGGCTTGTTCGGCTCGACGAACATTTTCTCGACCACGCCGTTGCGCACCAGCATCGAGTAGCGCCATGAACGAGGGCCAAAGCCCAGGTCCGCTTTCTCGACCAGCATGTTCATGCCTTTGGTGAATTCACCGTTGCCGTCCGGCACGAAGGTGATGTTTTCCGCATGTTGGTCGGCTTTCCAGGCGTTCATCACGAAGGTGTCGTTCACGGAGACGCAAAGAATGCTGTCGACGCCGTGCTGCTTGAATACGCTGGACAGTTCGTTGTAGCGCGGCAGGTGGCTCGAAGAACAGGTCGGCGTGAACGCGCCCGGCAGCGAGAAAACAATGACGGTTTTGTTTTTGAATAGGTCATCAGTGGTCACATCAATCCATTGGTCGCCCTGACGGGTGTGGAAAGTAACCTGAGGAACTTTCTTGCCTTCTTGACTGGTAAACATTGATTAACCCCTTAATTAGGAAAAGTAATTTTTAGCATTTAGCGCGATATCGCTTCGTTGGGACACATTATTGTCGCTGGGGCTTGATAGATCTAATCGCTCATTGCTATCTTATCTATCGCCATGAGCTATCATGGAATGGAGGGAAACAATGAATATTCGTGATTTAGAGTATCTGGTCGCCTTGGCCGAGCACCGGCACTTCCGCCGCGCGGCCGATTCATGCCATGTAAGCCAACCCACGCTGAGCGGGCAGATCCGCAAGCTGGAAGACGAGTTGGGCGTCATGCTGCTCGAACGCACCAGCCGCAAGGTACTGTTCACCCAGGCGGGCCTGTTGCTGGTGGAGCAGGCGCGTACCGTGCTGCGCGAAGTGAAAGTGTTGAAGGAGATGGCCAGCCAGCAGGGCGAGGCCATGTCCGGGCCGCTGCACATCGGTCTGATCCCGACCGTGGGGCCTTATCTGCTGCCGCAGATCATCCCGACGCTGCACAAAACCTTCCCGAAACTGGAAATGTACCTGCACGAAGCGCAAACCCACCAACTGCTGGCGCAACTCGACAGCGGCAAGCTGGACTGCGCCATTCTGGCGTTGGTGAAGGAAACCGAGGCGTTTATCGAAGTGCCTCTGTTCGATGAACCGATGAAGCTGGCGGTGTATTCCGATCACCCGTGGGCGCAGCGCGAGCGCGTGGCGATGCCGGATTTGGCGGGAGAAAAGCTGCTGATGCTGGAAGATGGCCACTGCCTGCGCGATCAGGCGATGGGCTTCTGCTTCCAGGCGGGCGCGGACGAGGATACCCACTTCCGCGCCACCAGTCTGGAAACGCTGCGCAATATGGTCGCGGCCGGCAGCGGCATTACCCTGCTGCCGTCCCTGGCGGTGCCGCCGCAGCGCGAGCGCGATGGCGTCTGCTATCTGGATTGCTACAAGCCGGAGCCGAAGCGCACCATCGCGTTGGTGTATCGCCCCGGTTCCCCACTGCGCAGCCGTTATGAGCAGTTGGCCGAAGCGATCCGCGAGCACATGCAGGGCTACATCGACAACGCGTTAAAACAGGCGGTTTAAGCCGTTAAGCGCTGCCACCCGGTAGGCTTCGGCCATGGTCGGATAGTTGAAGGTCGTATTAACGAAATACTCGATAGTATTGCCTTCACCTTTCTGTTCCATGATCGCCTGACCGATGTGGATGATCTCCGCCGCACGTTCGCCGAAGCAGTGGATCCCGAGGATCTGCAGGGTGTCGCGATGGAACAGGATCTTCAGGCTGCCGACGTTCATCCCGGCGATCTGCGCACGCGCCAGATGTTTGAACTGGGCGCGGCCCACTTCATACGGCACCTTCATCGCCGTCAGTTCCTGCTCAGTTTTGCCGACGGAGCTGATTTCCGGAATGGTGTAGATGCCGGTCGGGATATCTTCGATTAAGTGACCGCTGGCTTCACCGGAGGCGATCGCCTGCGCGGCGATGCGGCCCTGATCGTAGGCGGCGGAAGCCAGACTCGGATAGCCGATGACGTCACCGACCGCATAAATGTGCGACAGCGCGGTTTGATACATGCTGTTCACTTTCAGCAGCCCGCGGCTGTCCGACTCCAGGCCGACGTTCTCCAACCCTAACGAATCGGTATTACCGGTACGGCCGTTGGCGTACAGCAGGCAGTCCGCTTTCACCTTCTTGCCGGACTTCAGGTGCACGATCACGCCGTCTTCGGTGCCTTCGATCTTCTCGAACTCTTCGTTGTGGCGGATCACCACCCCGTTGTTCCAGAAGTGGTAAGAGAGCGAATCCGACATCTCCTGATCGAGGAACGCCAGCAGACGGTCGCGGGTGTTGATCAGATCCACCTTGACGTTCAGGCCGCGGAAGATAGACGCATATTCGCAGCCGATCACCCCGGCGCCGTAAATGATCACGTGGCGCGGTTCATGGCTCAGCTCGAGAATGGAATCGCTGTCGTAGATGCGCGGGTGATTGAAATCGACGCTGGCCGGATGGTAAGGGCGCGAGCCGCAGGCGATCACGATGTGATCGGCGCGGATGGTGTCCTGGGTGCCGTCCATGTAGCTGACGCTGACGGTGTTGGCGTCGATGAAGCGCGCGTCGCCGGCGAACAGTTTGCACTGGTTCCGCTCATAGAACCCTTGGCGCATGCGGGTCTGCTGGCTGATGACGTTATCGGCGTGGCGTAAAATGTCAGGGAAGGTCGCGCTGAGCGTGCGCGAGTTGTTGTAAAGCGGGTTCTGGTTGAATTCGATAATGCGGCTGACGGCGTGGCGGAGGGCTTTGGAAGGGATGGTGCCCCAGTGGGTACATCCGCCGCCTACGTTGTTGTACCGCTCGATAACGGCCACGCGGGCGCCCTGTTTCACCAGCCCCATGGCGGCACCTTCACCACCAGGGCCCGAGCCAATCACAATGGCATCAAATTGATAGTGCTGTTGCATGTAGGAGAGACCTGTTTTTTTATACAAGATTACAACGGTATCTTAACATCATAGCGCTGCTCACCCAATCACCATTAGGCTTTTTGAGTCAAAGCACAATCGGCTCAGGGCGGAAGTGTGATAGAGCGCGTTAGTATAAATGCTGTTGCAATAAAATTTGCTATATTGCCGAGTCTAGGGCGTTAGACTGAGAAAATGGAACCTATCCGGATATGCATATGGGCGTCAGAGCACAACAAAAAGAACGGACTCGTCGTTCCCTGATCGAAGCCGCTTTCAGCCAGCTGAGCGCCGAACGCAGCTTCGCCAGCCTGAGCCTGCGGGAAGTTTCACGCGAGGCGGGCATTGCGCCCACGTCGTTTTATCGCCATTTCCGCGATGTGGACGAGTTGGGGCTGACCATGGTGGACGAAAGCGGCCTGATGTTGCGTCAGTTGATGCGCCAGGCGCGCCAACGCATCGCCAAAGGTGGCAGCGTGATCCGCACCTCGGTATCCACCTTTATGGAATTTATCGGCAACAACCCGAACGCCTTCCGCCTGCTGCTGCGTGAGCGCTCTGGCACGTCGGCGGCATTCCGTGCGGCAGTGGCGCGCGAGATCCAGCATTTCATCGCTGAACTGGCGGACTACCTCGAATTGGAAAACCACATGCCGCGCAGTTTTACCGAAGCGCAGGCGGAAGCGATGGTCACCATCGTGTTCAGCGCCGGCGCGGAAGCGCTGGATATCGACGTCGAGCAGCGGCAGCAGCTGGAAGAACGGCTGGTGCTGCAGCTACGGATGATCTCCAAAGGGGCGTATTACTGGTATCGTCGCGAACAAGAAAAAGCTTCTGTGTCCCACGTATAAAAAAGGTAAAAAATGATGGAAAAACCAGGCCGTGAAAATGGCACCTTACTGCTGGCGTTAATTGCCGGCCTTTCGATCAACGGTTCCTTTGCTGCGCTGTTCAGCTCGGTGGTGCCGTTTTCGATCTTCCCGCTGATCGCGTTGGTGCTGGCGGTGTACTGCCTGCATCAGCGTTACCTGAACCGCGCCATGCCGGACGGCATGCCGAAGCTGGCGGCGGCCTGTTTCCTGCTGGGGCTGTTGCTGTACAGCGCCATCGTGCGCGCCGAGTATCCGCAGATCGGCTCCAACTTCCTGCCGTCGGTGATCTGCGTGGCGCTGGTGCTGTGGATCGGCATGAAACTGAAGGCGCGTAAGGCGCCGGATGCGCCGACTCAAGAATCGTAATGAAACGGGGCGCCATCATGGCGCCCCTGTCATATCAGCGGTGCTTTTCCAGCAACACGCCGCATTCCATGTGATGGGTATAAGGGAACTGATCGAACAGCGCCAGACGGCTGACCCGGTGGGTGGCCTGCAGCGTTTCCAGGTTGGCGCACAGCGTTTCCGGATTGCATGAAATATACAGAATGCGCGGGTAAGCCTGCACCATCTTCACCGTTTCATCGTCCAGCCCGCTGCGCGGCGGATCGACGAAAATCGTCTCGCAGTTGTAGCCGCTCAGATCGATGCCTTTCAACCGGTTGAATTCGCGTACTCCATTCATCGCCTGAGTGAAGTCTTCCGCCGCCATGCGGATGATCTGCACGTTGTCGATATGGTTGGCGGCGATGTTGTACTGCGCCGCCGCCACCGACGGTTTGGCGATCTCGGTCGCCAGCACGCGCTCGAAATTGCGCGCCAGCGCCAGCGAGAAGTTGCCATTGCCGCAGTACAGCTCCAGCAAATCGCCTTTGGAACCGGCGGTAACCGCCAACGCCCACTCCAGCATCTGCACGTTCATGGCCGCGTTGGGCTGCGTGAAGCTGTTTTCCACCTGACGATAGATCATGTCGCGGCCGGCGACCGGCAGCACTTCGTCAACATAATCCTGGTCGAGCATGATCTTGGTCTTCGACGCCCGGCCGATCAGCTGCAGGTCGAAACCCTGAGCGCGCAGCTCGTCGCGCAGCTGCTCGGCTCGCTGTTGCCAAACGTCATCCAGCTTGCGGTGATACAGCAGCGAAGCGATGATTTTGCCGCTTCGCGTCGACAGATAATCGATCTGGAACAGCTTGTGGCGCAGGATCGGCTCCGGTTTCAGCGCGGCGATCAGGGCGGTCATCAGGCGGTTGATCAGCTCGCTGGCCGCCGGGAACTGGTCGACGCGAATACGCTGCTTGGTCTGTTGATCGAACATGATGTGATACATGTCATCCGCGTCGTGCCAGATGCGGAATTCGGCGCGCATGCGGTAATGGTCGACTGGCGAGCGGAACACTTCCGGCTCGGGCGCCGCGAACGGTGACATCAACATCTTCAGGCGGGCGACTTTCTCCGCCAGTTGGTCATCGTAACGTTCAATAGGCAAATTCTCGGGCGTCATGTGTGTCTTCTCGTCAGGCAAATTTGATCAGCGGGGATTGTAGGGAATCAGCCCGTGAAGTCCAGTTTTGTCGCGTTTATTATTTGTAACATTAGTAGCAGTCTAGACATCTATTTTCATTGATCGTAGCATTGCCGTCCGGCCTCAAGCAGCGAGTGAAAAGGGAATCCGGTGTGAATCCGGAGCTGACGCGCAGCGGTAAGGGGAAGTCACGGCGATAGCGTTTCGACGCAGACACTGTCCACTGCAGGATGGGAAGTCATCGCCCGTTGCTGGTCGCGCCCCGCGGCCCGCAAATCCCAAGCCCGAAGACCTGCCGGTGTTACGTCGCAATGTCCGTGGCCGTCGCGAACTACCGGCCATGATCCTGCGGCATCCGCCAATTAAGTTTGGATGCTTTTCTCATGACAATTACAAAAAATACGCTGCTGGCGGTGGTCTCCTCCGTCACGGCTTTTTCTGGATGGGCGCAAGACAACACCACAGCCACGAATGGCGATAACCTGGTGGTGACCGCCAACCGTTTCCCGCAGCCGGTTTCTTCCGTGCTGGCGCCGACCTCCGTCGTCACCCGCAACGATATCGATCGCTGGCAGGCCAAGAGCCTGACCGACGTGATGCGCCGTTTGCCAGGCGTGGACGTTGGCCAAAACGGTGGATTGGGACAAAAGAGCTCGCTGTTTATTCGCGGCACCAACTCCAGCCATGTGCTGGTGCTAATTGACGGCATTCGCCTTAATCAGGCGGGCGTCAGTGGTTCTTCCGATCTCAGCCAAATCCCGATTTCGCTGGTGCAGAAAGTCGAATACATTCGCGGCCCGCGCTCGGCGGTGTACGGCTCCGATGCCATCGGCGGCGTGGTCAACATTATTACCACCCGCGAAAAGAACGGCACGACGCTCTCAGCCGGCGTCGGCTCCAACGGCTATCAATCCTATGACGCGTCGACCCAACAACAACTGGGTGACAGCACCGTGGCGACGGTGGCGGGGAATTACACCTATACCAAAGGGTATGACGTGGTGGCTGAAGGTAATACCAGTATTCCTCAGCCCGATCGCGACGGCTTTATGAGCAAATTGCTCTACGGCGCATTGCAGCACCAATTTAACGAGCAAATCAGCGGTTTTGTGCGTGGTTATGGTTACGATAATCGTACAGGCTACGATGGATTCTATTCTTACGATAAAGACTTCAATATTACCGGTCTGCCCGATACCCGTAAGCTGTACAGCCAAACATGGGACACGGGGTTGCGCTATCAGGAAGGGATTTACGCCACGCAGCTAGTGGGGAGTTACAGCCACAGCAAAGACTACAATTACGATCCGCGCAAAGGCCAGTATGCGATCTCCTCCAGTTTGGATGATTCGGAACAGTACAATCTGCAGTGGGGCAACACGTTCAAGGTTGCCCAAGGCACCATTAGTGCGGGCGCAGATTGGCAGGATCAACAAATCAAACCGGGTACCGCGTCCGTCAGCAGCGAGAGAAGCCAGCGCAATACTGGCATCTATCTGACTGGGCAACAGTTGGTGGGACCGGTGACGCTGGAGGCTGCTGCGCGTGGCGACGACAACTCGGAGTTCGGTTGGCACGGCACCTGGCAAACCAGTGCAGCCTGGGAATTCATCGAGGGGTATCGTTTCATTGCCTCTTACGGTACCGCGTTCAAAGCGCCAAACATGAACCAGTTGTTTAGTACCACTTACGGCAACAATAATTTGAAACCGGAAGAAAGCAAGCAATGGGAAGGCGGTTTTGAAGGCTTGACCGGGCCTGTGACCTGGCGTATTTCCGGTTATCGCAATGACATTGATAATCTTATCGACAGCGATCCGGTGAGTTATCGCTATTATAATATCGGTAAGGCGACCATTAAAGGTGTAGAGGCCACGGCTTCTTTTGAAACCGGCCCGCTGACGCATCAGATTGGTTACGATTATGTCGACCCGCGCAATGCTAAAACCAACGAAGTGCTGCTGCGCCGCGCTAAACAGCAGGTGAAATACGAGCTGGATTGGCAACTGTACGACTTTGATTGGGCAGTGACCTATCAATACCTGGGTGAGCGCTACGACAAGGATTATGGCGTTTATCCTAGCCCGACGGTTAAACTCGGCGGCGTGAGCCTGTGGGATCTCGCAGTTTCGTATCCGGTCACATCTCATCTGACAGTTCGTGGTAGAATTGCCAACCTGTTTGATAAAGATTATGAGACGGCCTATGGCTACGCTACTCCAGGAAGAGAATACTACCTCACTGGAAGCTATACCTTCTAACAGCACCGCCACACCTCGCCCGACGGTGCTGGTTTTCGATTCCGGCGTCGGCGGGCTGTCGGTGTATCAGGAGATTCGGCAGTTGCTGCCGGATCTCCACTATATATACGCTTTCGACAACGTGGCGTTCCCCTACGGCGAGAAGTCCGAAGAGTTTATCGTTGAGCGCGTGCTGGAAATTGTCGGCGCGGTACAGCAACGTCATCCTCTGGCGATTGTCGTCATTGCCTGCAACACCGCCAGCACCGTTTCCTTGCCGGCCTTGCGCGAGCGTTTCAGTTTCCCTGTCGTGGGCGTGGTGCCCGCCATCAAACCGGCGGCCCGTCTTACCGTTAATGGCATTGTCGGCCTGTTGGCGACCCGCGGTACCGTACAGCGCAGCTACACCCACGAACTGATTTCCCGTTTCGCCACCGACTGCAAGATTGAACTGCTGGGCTCTTCAGAGCTGGTGGAGCTGGCGGAGGCCAAGCTCCATGGCGAAGCCGTGCCGCTGCCGGTGCTGAAGAAGATCCTGCATCCGTGGCTGAGCATGCGCGAGCCGCCGGATACCGTCGTGCTGGGCTGCACCCATTTCCCTCTATTAGCTGAAGAGTTGATGCAGGTGTTGCCGGAAGGCACCCGGCTGGTGGATTCCGGCGCGGCGATTGCCCGCCGCACCGCCTGGCTCATCTCAACGCAGGAAAATCTGGTCTCGAGCCAGGAAGAGAATCTGGCGTATTGCATGGCGTTAAATGAAGATACTGACGCTTTATTGCCCGTTTTGCAGGGTTATGGCTTTAAATCGTTGAAAAAACTGCCGCTTTAACGGTGTTTTGGTTAAACATTCAACGGTCGGAAAAAATATTGAAAATAGGGGTTGCGGCCTGCCGAGAACTCCCTATAATGCGCCTCCACTGACCGGGAACAACGACTGACAAGCCGCCGGGTCAGCGAGAAGAAAGCGAAATAAACGCTTGACTCTCAGGGCGAAAAGCGTAATATACGCAGCCCGCGCCGATGAGTTTCTCGGCACTGCTCTTTAACAATTTATCAGACAATCTGTGTGGGCACTCCACAAGACGATATCCAGCATCTTCGGATGCAAAAAAATATCAAGTCTTGAAGAGTGACTAACTGAAGTAAAATTCATGCAGTAAATCTTTGAGCATCGCTTCTCGAGTGGAAGCAAATCAAGCTTTTAATTGAAGAGTTTGATCATGGCTCAGATTGAACGCTGGCGGCAGGCTTAACACATGCAAGTCGAGCGGTAGCACAGGAGAGCTTGCTCTCTGGGTGACGAGCGGCGGACGGGTGAGTAATGTCTGGGAAACTGCCTGATGGAGGGGGATAACTACTGGAAACGGTAGCTAATACCGCATAACGTCGCAAGACCAAAGAGGGGGACCTT
>NZ_JBJNMH010000020.1:0-106702 GCF_052168635.1 Serratia sp. CY47444 | reverse complement strand
CGGCATGTCGCCTGCGCGTTCAAAATGGCACTGGCCGGCAGACGCACGGCGTTGCCGTTGGTGCATCACTCGGACAGGGGTATCCAGTACTGCTCGCAGGAATATCAGGCGTTACATCATCAGTATGGCGTCATCTGCTCGATGACGGACGGGTATGACTGTTATCAGAACGCGCTGGCGGAACGGATAAACGGGATACTCAAAACGGAATACCTGCTCGGCAGGCCAGAAGATATCGCGCAGGCAAGAAAGATGGTCAGGGAGTCGGTGAACCTCTACAACACGCGGCGGCCGCACTTGTCGCTGAAATACAAAACGCCCGATGAGGTTCATCGGGCGTTATCCGGTTGAAAAGTGTCAACCTATATCAGGACTAGTCACCGCGCCCGCCGATAGTCGCGCGGCGAGCATGCCATCATGCGCTTAAAGGCGTGGCTGAACGCGCTGTCTGAGTCGTATCCCAAACGCTGCGCGATGACGGACACCGGTTCGCTGCCGGTACGCAAAGCCCGCGCCGCCAGCAACATGCGCCAGCGCGACACGTATTCAAGCGGTGCCATGCCGGCCTTCTGCTTGAAGCGCAGCGCCAACGTCGAACGGGAAACGCTCGCCGCGTCGGCCAACGCCGCCACCGTCCAGCGCCGGGCGGGATCGGCGTGCACCGCCAGCATCGCGGCGCCGATGCGCGGATCGAACAAGGCGGGCAGCCAACCCGACGCCGCACTCTCCTCCCCCATCAGGTAAATCCGCAGTGCCTGGGTCAACATGATTTGCCCCAGATGATGCGTCATCAACGTACTGCCCGGCGAAGGCCTAACCAGCTCATCCGCCAGCCGTTGCAACGCCCATTGCAGCACGGCAGCCTCTTCCGTGCCTCCGCGGATCACCATCAGCGCGGGCAGGCTGCCAAACAGCCGTTCCACTTCCTGGCCGAAGCTAAAGCGGCCACCGATAAACAGGCACGTTTCCCCCTCGCCGCAGCTCGCCATGCCGTTTTTCGCCTGCAGATAGAGCGCGTCGGCGTCGAGCGCCGGCAGTGACAAGTCGCTGCCAACGGTCAGCGGCAGGCTGCGAGTCAGCAATAAACAGTCGCCGGCCGCCAGCCACAGCGGCTCGGCCTGCCCTTCCGCCGCCAGCCAACAGCCGCCGCGCACCACCGCGTTGAACTTCCCGCCTTGCGGAGCGGGAAAATGAACGGCCCAGTCGCCGCCGGCCTTCAGGCCGCCGAAAAACGCATTCTGGCTGTTCAGTGGCGCCAGCACTTCCGATAAAGGATCCATACCCTCTCCCCCCAAGGCCCTTTCAAGAGCATAGCCCGTGCGATGCTCCAGCCAAAGGCCTTAGGACGATGGCGACAGAAATTAGGTTTTTGTTGCATTCAGCCGCTGATAGAGCCGACTTACACTCCCAGTGTCACAGCCAACCGCAGCGAGGAACGCCCAATGAACCGACAAATGCCCCTCAACACCAGCTTTAACGCCACCACCACCGCCGCCGACGTGCTCAAAGATAGGCAACTGGCCGGCATGACGGCGCTGATAACCGGCGGTCATTCCGGCCTGGGATTGGAAACGACTCGCGCATTGACGCAAGCGGGAGCACAGGTGATCGTCGCCGCCCGCAATCCCGTCATCGCCCGTACCCGTCTGGCCATCGCCGGTATCAGCAACATCGACATTTATGAGCTTGATTTGGCCGACCTGAGCAACATCAGAAAGTTCACGCAACAACTTCTGGCGACCGGCGTCCACCTCGATATGTTGATCTGCGGTGCCGGCATTATGGCCTGTCCTGAAACCCGTATCGGCCCAGGCTGGGAGGCACAATTCGCGATCAACCACCTGGGGCATTACGCACTGGTGAGCCACCTCTGGCCGGCATTGGCGGGCGGCGCCCGCGTTGTCGTCATCTCCTCTTCCGGTCACCATGCCAGCGCCATACGCTGGAATGACGTTCAGTTTCACAGCGGCTATGACAAGTGGCTGGCCTATGGCCAATCGAAAACCGCTAACGCGCTCTTCGCCCTCCAGCTTGACAAGCTGGGGAAAAACGCCGGCGTGCGCGCCTTCTCGCTGCATCCCGGCATGATCCCAACGCCGCTACAGCGCTATCTCTCGCAGGAAGAGATGCTCGCATTGGACTGGATCGACGCCAACGGCAAACCCGCCCACCCGGAAATGCTGAAGACCCCGCAACAAGGAGCGGCAACCCAGGTCTGGGCGGCGACATCGCCCCAACTCAATGGCCTTGGCGGACTGTATTGCGAAGATTGCGATGTCGCCCGGCGCAACGATGACACCGGCTTTTCCTTCAGCGGCGTAAAAAGCTACGCCGTCGATCCTGAACAGGCCCAACGCCTGTGGAAACTCTCGGCGCAACTCACCGGCGTCGATGCCTTCGGCAAGATTTAATCAGGAGCCCACCGATGCAGAATCGCCAAATCATCCTCGTCAAACTCCCGCAAGGAAAACTGACCGTCGATTGTTTTCAGACTCGGGAGGCCCCCATGCCGATCCCCGGCCCTGAAGAGGTTTTGTTGCGCACGCTTTACGTGCCTCTGGATGCGGCCAGCCGAGCCTGGATGCAGGGCGTCACCTATCGTTCCGGACTGCAGGCGGGAGACGTCATGGCTGCGACCGTGCTGGCCGAAGTCGTCGAGTCGCGCTCTCCCCTGCTGGCCGCCGGAGATTTAGTGCTGGCAGAAACCGGCTGGCAAACCTTCGCAGTCGTACCGGCGGCAGGCGCGCTCAAGCAGTCGGATATCGTTCCGCATACGCACTTGCTCAGCGTTTACGGCGTGCCTGGACTCACCGCTTACTTCGGCCTGCTGGAATGCGGACGCCCCAAGGCCGGTGAAACCGTCGTCGTATCCGCCGCCGCGGGGGCGGTAGGCATGTTCGCCGGACAAATCGCCCGGCTTCACGGCTGCCGCACGGTGGGCATTGCCGGCGGCGGCGCCAAAACGGCGCTGCTGACGGACAGGCTGGGGTTCGACGCGGCGATAGATTATAAAGCGGAAAATCTGCATGACGCCCTGCGCCGCTCGTGCCCCAACGGCATCGATGTGCTGTTCGACAACGTCGGCGGCAATATTTTGGCGACCAGTCTGCAGCACATGGCAAAACAGGGGCGCATCGTTTGCTGCGGCGCGGTATCGCAGTACGATACGGCCTCTCCGCCGGCAGCACCTGCCGGGATCCCCGGTGTGTTGATCGTCAACAGCTTGACGATGCGTGGGTTCCTGTTGGCCGATTTCCTTCACCGCCAAGAACAGGCGCTGGCGGCGCTCACGGTCTGGATCGCTGAAGGAAAACTTGCGGTCATCGAAGACCTGATCACCGGTTTCGAACTGCTGCCCGCTGCGCTGGTCGGCCTGCTGGCGGGCAAAAATAGAGGGAAGCGCATCGTTCAGGTGGCGCGGCCCTCCGTCTGAAGAGAAGGCTCTGCGCGCCCCGGCCATCATTCCCGCGCCAGCTCGCGCGCGTAGTCGTCGAACGCCGGATGCTGCAGCACCACATCGATGAAACAGGCCAGCGCCGGGGAATTCAGCTTGCGGCTCGGGTAGACCAGATACAGCTCGTTCCCTTCCGCACGCCACGCCGGCAACACCTCCACCAACAGCTTCTGCGCCACCACCTCGCGGCTGAGAAACGCCGGCAGCAGCGTGATGCCGGCACCGGCAATGGCACATTCGCGTGCATACAGCAGGTTGTCGGTGGTGTGCGCCAGCGGCAGCTGCCAGCGGTAATAATCGTCGCCGCAGCGCAGGTTCCAGGCCGTCCAAGCCCGATGGGCGATGCAACGATGCTGCTGCAGTTGCTGCGGGTGTTCGATCGGCGGATGCTGCGCCAGATAGGACGGCGCAGCCAACAGATAGCGCGGCGCGTACCCGAGGCGGCGGCCGATCAGTGAAGAATCCTGCGGCTTGCCGGTACGCAGTGCGGCGTCGTAACCTTCCTGCACCAGATCCACCATGGCGTCGGACACCGACACCTCCAGCGAAACGTCCGGGTACTGGCGCTGAAAATCCGCCGCCAGCCGCGCCACCAGGGTTGCCCCTAGCCCGGCAGGCGTCGAGATGCGCAGGCGGCCGCTCGGGTTATCGCGCAGCCGCTGCAGCGCCAGATCGGCGCGTTCGGCGGCGGACATCATCGCCTGACAATGCTCCAGATAACGCTCACCGGCGAAGGTCAGGTTCAGCTGGCGCGTGGTGCGATTGAGCAATCGCAGCCCCAGCGTTTGTTCGAGCTGGCTGATACGCTGGCTGACGCTGGACTTCGGCAGCCCGACGCGCTGCGCGGCGGCGGTAAAACTGCCGCACTCCGCCACCAGCGCGAACAGCGCCATGTCCTGCAGCTGTTTGAATTCCATTGTTCACCTTAAACGAACACTCCGTTAGATATTGTCCATCTTATCACCCCACTGCTGCGGGTCTACACTGGAGGCATCATTTGAAAGGAGTACAATCATGTCGATAAAAGCCATTGCCGTAGACCCGCAGAACCCCGCCGGTTTCATCGAAATCTCACCGGAGATGCCGGTACCCGGTCAGTACGATCTGTTGGTGGAAGTGAAAGCGGCGTCGGTCAATCCGGTGGACACCAAAGTGCACGCCGGTCTGCAGAAAAGCGGCCTGCAGCAGCCACGCGTCCTTGGCTGGGACGCCAGCGGCATCGTGGTGGGCGTGGGCAGCAGCGTCAGCGGCTTCAAGCCCGGCGATGAAGTGTGGTACGCCGGCGACATCACCCGGCCCGGCAGCAACAGCAGCCACCAGCTGATCGACTCACGCATCGCCGCTCACAAACCGCGCAGCCTGAACTGGGCCGAGTCCGCCGCCATGCCGCTCACCGCCCTCACCGCCTGGGAAGCGCTGTTCGAACACCTGAACATTCAGGACGCGCCGGAGCACAAGACGCTGCTGATCATCGGCGGCGCCGGCGGTGTCGGCTCGCTGGCCATTCCGCTGGCCGCATTGCGCAGCAAGGTGAAAGTAATCGCTACCGCATCAAGACCGGAATCCGCCGCCTGGTGCCGTGAGCGCGGCGCCGATCTGGTGGTGGATTACCGCGATCTGAAGGGCAACCTGGCGCAGCAGGGCATCGAGCAGGTGGATTACATCCTGTGTCTGAACGACACCGACGGCCACTGGCCGGCGATGGCCGAGCTGGTCGCGCCGCTCGGCCATATCTGCACCATCGTCGAGAACGCGCAGCCGTTGGATCAAAACGCGCTGAAGCTGAAAAGCGCCGCGCTGCACTGGGAGTTCATGTTCACCCGCAGCATGTTCACCACCCCGGACATCGCGCAACAGGGCAAGATCCTGCAGCAAGTGGCGCAGCTGCTGGACGAGGGCAAGCTGAGCACCACGCTGAGCGAAACCCTGCACGGGCTGTCGGTAGACACGCTGACCGCCGCACATCAACAGCTACTCGGCGGCCATATGCAAGGCAAGCTGGTTATCGCTTACTAAGTTCGCATCGCGGCGGCGTTCTGCGCCGCCGTTATTGCGGACGAACGAAACCGACGCACAGCGTTTGCTCATCGGCCTGCGGATCGGCGCGGAAGGTCAGCGTCTGCTGCCAGTCGAGGCGCAGTTTCGGCCAGTGGGCCAGCTCCCCGCCGAAATCGCTATGCGCGCAGTCTTCACCCAACCGCCCGAACAGGGCGACGCCGTGCTGCGCAATCTGCGGATAGCTGATGTTGACGTTGTAGATATTCGGCCGCGTATGATTGGACCAGCGCGTAATGGTCTGCGGCCGGGAACCGGCGTACACCGTCATCCACTGCGACAGGTATTCGCCGCCGACGTAGCGTAGGTCGACGCCATACCGCTCCTGCCACAGCCGCTCCACCCCGGCGCTGAACGCCTTGATACCCACCATTTTCTGGCCGGCGTTGCGCACGTTGCCCAGCATCACCGCGGCGTAACCCAGATAGACCGCCAGCGCCGCACACATCAGCCCAATGGTCGCCGCGCGCAGCGAACGCACCGGCGGCTGACGCACGCAACCGACCAGCAGCGCGGGCGCCAGCATGAAGAACGGCTGCAGCCATTCGGTCAGCCGGCCGCCGACGTTGAAAGAGAACCAGAAGGTAATGATGCCGAGCGGCAACAGGTAGACCCACAGCAACACCCGCATCGGCAAGGCCGATGGCCAGGCCAGCACCGCCCCGCTGCGCCGCAGGATCCCCCACAGCACCAGCGACGGATAAAACACCAGCAGCAGCGACTGCAGCATGTCGAGATTGAGCTGCATCTTGATCTGCGAATCCACCCACTTAAAGGCGGCAAAGTCGTGGTTCCACAACCAGAACACGTTCGGCAGCACCAGCGCCAACCAGATCGCCACCGCTAGATAGAACTGCGGCTGGCGGTAGCAGCGGCGGATCTGCGGTACGAACAGCGTCGACAGCGCCGCGAAATAGACGAAGGCGAAGGTCGAGTACTTCGCCATCATCGCCAGCCCGGCGGCCAATGCGAAGGCCGGCCACCAGTTGGCCGAACGCGAGATCGCCAGGTGGAAGAACAGCGCCATCCACGGCCACAACATCACCAACAGGTAGTTGTCGTTGTAGGGAATGATGTCGAAATTGATGATGCCGGACAGGTTGAGCGTCAGCAGCGCCATCCAGGCCAGCGAGGTGCTGCCGCTCAGGCGGCGCGCCAATAGCCAGACGCCCAACATGCCGATGGCGATGGCGATGAAGTGGCCGCCGTACCAGTAAACGTTCAGCGGCAGCCACGAGAGCCCGATCGCCGGCTGCATCGCCGCACCGACCAACCAAGGATTTTTCGGTGAGCCCCACTCGCCGTTGAGGCCCCAGTTGAGCGCCTCAACGGCGTCGTAAGGCAGGGTAGGATCGAGATGAACGGTCAGCAGCGTCCAGGCTGCGGCATAGCAGACCAACCAGAGAGCGAGTAAGCGATAAGACATGACTTCTTCTGAGCGTTATTGTAAAGAAAATCTTAACTTAGTCGCTGTCGAATGAACCATGTTTAAACAAGCCGTTAAATGTGCGCCCGGGCGGCCGTTTCTGCCGCCGCGATCGCACATTAAGCTAATTTCCCTCAGCCTGCGGCGTGGCGATGGGCGGGCGCATTCGCCAGCCGGCCGGCGTCCGCCGCCAGCAGTTGTTGCACCAGCTCGACGCAGCGCAGGAAGCGCTCTTCGTAATCGCTGGACTCAACGTGCACGTACTCGATGTTGTTGGCGCGCAGCATCTCCTCCAGCAGGCGCTGGAACGCCAGGCGATCGGCGCTGCTGCCGAGGCTGCGCAGGCCGTCCGCCACCCACGGCGTGTTGTTTTCCAGCAGGATCACCAGATCGAAACGGTATTCGTCGATCAGCGCCTGCACGAAGGGGTGTTCACGCCCTTCGTACTTTTTGCAAAACGCCTGCGTAGTCACGAAATCGGTATCGATAAACGCCACCTTGTTGGCATATTTGACTGCGAAGTCCACGTATTGCGCCTGCCCGAGGGCAATTTTGTCGTAGTCGGAGTACTGCAGCGCCATCTCGTCGCCGCCCAGGTGCGAAAACACGTAATCGCGGCCATATTCCCAGGCGCTGGTGGTGTTGAAGATGTTGGCCAGCTTGTTGACCAGCGTCGACTTGCCGCTCGACTCACCGCCGAGGATCGCCACGGTGCGCACGAAGAACGGCTTCACCTCGGTCGGGATGTAATCCCAATAGCGGAACGGATCCTGGCGGATCTGATTGCCGCTGATGTTCATGAACGACCGTTCGGGATCGACCAAAATGGTTTCGATGCCCAGATGCTCGCGGTAGCGCGGCGCATCCTGCGCTTCGCTGGAATAGATAAAGCTCGGCACGATGCCCTTCTGTTCCATAAAGGCCTTCATGCCGTCGCTCCACACGTTCCAGCCGTGCGGGTACGGTTCGATGCCCTGCTCGTCGAACGAGTGGATATGGATGTTTTTCTGGTACTTGAAGGTCTGCAGCAGCCAGCGCAGGCGATCGCTGACCGTCGGCTGTTGCGACATCGAACTGTTCTCGAACAGCTCGCGGTCGCGCGGTTCGTCGTGGCACAAAATAACGTGCAACTCGTCCACCTGGCTGCAGGCGCGCTGGATCAGATAGATGTGGCCGGTGTGCAGCGGGTAAAATTTACCAAACACTACGCCGACTTTAACCTCTTTGCGCGGGAACTCCAGCCCGAGAAAACGGTGCAGCGCCTCGAGCTTTTGCGCGCTCGGGCTTTTGATTTTGTCGTTCAACAGCTGGCTCAGATAGCCCTTGGTCATGCCGCTGGCATCCGCCACCTGCTGCAGAGTACAACCCTTTTGCTTGATGGACGTCTTCAGGTAATCAAATTGCGGCATGGCCACCTCCGTTTAATATGCTAAACAAAATAGCATATCTTGCTCGCCGTCAGCGACATTAATAAAACTCTTCCAGCACGTCCAGCGCGTCCGCCAGCTTCTTGACCCCGAACACCTGCATGTTGGCCGGCGGCTTCTTCGGCATATTGCCGTGCGGCACGATGGCGCGCTTGAAGCCGTGCTTGGCCGCTTCGGAGATGCGCTCCTGGCCGCTCGGCACCGGGCGGATCTCCCCCGCCAGCCCCACTTCGCCGAACACCACCAGATCGTTCGGCAGCGGCCGATCGCGCAGGCTCGAGACCAGCGACATCAGCAGCGCCAGATCGGCGCTGGTCTCGCTGACCTTCACCCCGCCGACCACGTTGACGAACACGTCCTGATCCGACATCTGCAGCCCGCCGTGCCGGTGCAGCACCGCCAGCAGGATCGCCAACCGGTTCTGCTCCAGGCCCACCGCCACGCGGCGCGGGTTGGACATCATCGAGTGATCCACCAGCGCCTGGATCTCCACCAGCAGCGGCCGGGTGCCTTCCCACACCACCATCACCGAGCTGCCGGAAGTGACTTCATCGCCGCGGCTAAGGAAGATCGCCGAAGGGTTGCTGACTTCGCGCAGCCCTTGTTCGGTCATGGCGAACACGCCCAGCTCGTTGACCGCGCCGAAGCGGTTCTTGTGGCTGCGCAGGGTACGGAAGCGGGAATCGGCGTCGCCGTCCAGCAGCACCGAACAGTCAATGCAGTGTTCCAGCACTTTTGGCCCGGCCAGCGAGCCATCTTTGGTGACGTGCCCGACCATCACGATCGCCACGCCGCGCGTCTTGGCGAAGCGCGTCAGATAGGCGGCGGTTTCCCGCACCTGCGCCACGCTGCCCGGCGAAGACTGAATGTCCGCCATGTGCATCACCTGAATCGAGTCGATCACCATCAGCTTCGGCTGCTCCTGCTCAGCGATCAGGCAGATCTGCTCGATGCTGGTTTCCGACAGCATGTTCAGGCCGCCGGTCGGCAGCCCCAGACGGTGAGCACGCATCGCCACCTGCTGCAGCGATTCCTCGCCGGTGACGTACAGGGTTTTCATCTGTTCGGACAGTTTGCACAACACCTGCAGCAACAGGGTACTTTTGCCGGCGCCGGGGTTGCCGCCGATCAGAATGGCGCTGCCGGGCACCACGCCGCCGCCCAGCACGCGGTCGAACTCGAGAAAGCCGGTGGTGAAGCGAGGCAGCGCCTCCAGGCTGATTTCCGACAGCTTCTGCACCTTGCTGACGCCGGCGTCGCCGGCATAGCCGCTGAGGCGATCGTTGCGCGCCGCTGCGGGCGACGCGGCCAAACGCACTTCCGTGATGGTGTTCCAGGCATGGCAGGCGCTGCACTGCCCCTGCCAACGCGGATAGTCCGCCCCGCACTCATTGCACACAAATGCCCGTTTTGCCGCTTTTGCCACGTCTTACCTCAATCTTTCGTTATCGCACTTCGTGTTTCAGGCTGCCGGTGAGAATACACAGCACGCCCATCAGATCCGCATGCCGGATCGCCACCTGCGCTTTTTCATACACTTTCGGCTTGGCGTGGTAGGCGATGCCCAGCCCCGCCGCCTGCATCATTTTCAAATCGTTGGCGCCGTCGCCGATGGCCACGGTTTGCGCCAGCGGGATCTCCAGCTTCTCCGCCAGCCGCAGCAGCGTATCGGCTTTGAACTGCGCGTCCACCACTGGCCCCAACACTTCGCCGGTCAGCTTGCCGTCGCGGATCTCCAGCTCGTTGGCCGCCGCCGCCACCAGCCGCAGCCGGTTGCGCAGGTATTCGGCGTAGTAGGTGAAACCGCCGGAGGCGATCGCCACATGCCAGCCCATCGCCTGCAGCTTACCCACCAGGCTGGTCAGCCCCGGCATCAACGGCAGTTCGTCGCGCACCTGCTTGAGGATATTGGCGTCAGCCCCTTTCAGCGTGCCGACGCGCTGGCGCAGGCTGGCGGTAAAATCCAGTTCGCCGCGCATCGCGCGTTCGGTGACTTCCGCCACCTGCTCGCCGACGCCCGCCAGCTTGGCGATCTCATCGATGCACTCGATCTCGATCGCCGTCGAATCCATATCCATCACCAGCAGCCCCGGCGTGCGCAGGTGCGGGATTTTGCCGAGCGGCGCCACATCCAGCCCGCTCTCCGCCGCCAGCAGCTTGGCGCGCGGCGTCAAGGTTCCCGCCAGCCGCACCACCTGATAATCGTCCACGCCCCAGGCGGTGACGATCACCATCGCCGCGCCCAGCTTGCGTTGGAATTGGGTAATGCGCGCCTTGTCCAGCTTTCTGCCATATAACAGCCACCCGGTATTACCCGCCCGGTAGTCCAGCGGCATCACTTCGTCGCCGCTGAGCGAAAGGGGAAGACCCGGCCATTGAGAGATCTCCGCCGGAAGATCGCAATAGGTCAGACTGTTTGACATCATTGACTCCTGAATGGACAAAAACGCTGCATGATAAAACGACGCATCAAGCTATCCTATCGCCAGCGGTTCTGGCAACATAAAGTGTCCCCGATGCCCAAGGAACCTGCATGGCTCGCGCTAAACTGAAATTTCGCCTGCACCGCACCGCTATTATCCTGATTTGCCTGGCTTTGCTGGTGCTGCTGATGCAGGGCGCCTCTTATTTTAGCCTGAGTCACCAAATGGCGCGATCCGAGCAGGTGGAAGAGCTGGCGCAGACGCTGACCAAACAGGTCGCCTACAGCCTGGCGCCGCTGCTGGACGACGACGGCAACACCCCGCGCATCGACGCCATCCTCAAGCAGCTCACCGATCACAGCCGCATTCTCGACGTCAGCGTGTATCAGCAGGATGGCACGCTGGTCTCCCACGCCGGGGAACAGATAAGTATACGCGATCGCCTGTCGCTCGACGGCAAGCGCGCCGGCAGCTATTTCAACCACCAGTTGGTCGAATCCATTCAGGGCAAAGACGGCCCGATCGGCTTTATCCGCATCACCCTCGACACCCACGTGCTGGCGACCGAATCCAAGCAGGTGGACAACACCACCAACCTGCTGCGCCTGATGATCCTGCTGGCGCTGGCGATCGGCATCATTCTGGCGCGCACCCTGCTGCAACACCGCCGCAGCCGCTGGCAGCAGTCGCCGTACCTGTTGACCGCCAACACGCCGTTGGCAGAAGGCAATACGGTGGAAGATGACGAAGAGGATGCGCCGGAGAAAAAACAGGAAGCGCCGAAGAAGGAGTAACTCAGGCCAGGCGCTGAATGCGCTCGTGCAGCTTCTGCAGTTGCACCAACATTTGCTCGGCAATCGCCCGGAACGCCTCGCTGATGTCGTCATGTTGCGCCGTTTGCCGCCAGAACTCGAGAGCCAATCGCTCCGCTTGCCGCCAGACGGCGCCGCTCACCTCGTTGCTCAAACGGATCTCCACCGCGTCGTGGCGCAGATTACCGCTGCTTGCCGGGGCAAAAGCCATCGGCAACATATCATACAAAGGCGCCAACATGACCGGCCGCTGGGTTATCCGCAAGAACGACAGGTTGCCTTGGTGCATATCGCTATTGGCGATCAACCGGCCAAAGGCCCAATACAGGGCAATCCGTTGGTAGGCAGAGTGATTGATCACCCCTTGCTGTAATAGCCTCTCGGCGGCCACGACCCAGTTGGCATGGCCGCTGCCGCTGAACTCGGCATCCAACGCCTCCAGCGACACCATCGCTACCCGCCCTTCTTCAGCGATGCGATCAAAGCGCTCAATCTCTAAAAAGCATTGCCGGTCGGCACCGAACAGGATTTGCGCCGATGCGGCAGGCAATCCCGCAGCGGCGACCGTCTGCAACGCCAGCGACTCGGCGATCAGCAAATCGCTCCAGCGCTGTGCAATGACATGCGTCGGCGCCAGGCTGAACTTCACCAAAACATGCGCGCGGCGCCCAGACGCCAGCTCAGCATAGGCGGCAAATTTGGGCTGCTCGCCACCGGCGGAAGAGCCCACCAGTTCCCCGGCCAGCGCCTGGACAGACAATGCGGCGTAACGCTCGGCTTTATCTTCCACCGTGATGGCGAGGGCAGTATCCCGCATTAACCAGCGCTGATAGCTATCGGCACCAGGCAGCAGATCGCCGGTCATGTCTTCGCCATAACGGCAGAGCGCCAACAAGCGTTGGCCTTCATCCCATCGCCGCACATCCTCCGGCAAATTCAACTCGCGCGCCGCTGCTTTTCCCCAGGCTCGCCCGAGAAAGCCAATCGGCCGCAGGTCGTTCAAATACCATGGCATACCATCATAGAGCTGCCACTCTCCGCTGCGCTCATCGCACACCGCACAGTTATCGGCAGGATACAGCGGGCAAAGCGTGGCAAACAGGTGCGCCTTACCCCGTTCATCAACCCGATACATCGGAAACTGCCTCTCACCGCCGATCCCGCGCCGCAATACATAGCGCGTCGCCTTACCTTTACCAAGGATCAATACCGCGCCCGCCAGTTCGCGGATACGGCGCGATAGCGTCGGCTGGCTGATGCCTAACGCTTCTGTCAGTTGACGAGCCGTAGCCGGCCCATGGCGCAAAACTTGTTCAACGGTGATCATCAGATGAATAGATTGGCGAATAGATTGATAGAGGAAGTAATAGCGTTAAACGGCAGAAAGGTAAAGCGTTAGCCAAAACTGGCCGTGCGGAATGAATAGATTGACAGGCGGGCGCCATGACGACGCCCGCCGCGGTATTACGCTTTGTCGCCCAGCAGCACGGATTCCAGCGCGATAACGATCATTTCGTTAAAGGTGGTCTGGCGTTCCGCCGCCGTGGTCGCTTCGTGACGCAGGATGTGGTCGGACACGGTGCAGATGGTCAGTGCCTTACAGCCGAACTCTTCGTACAGCTCCGCCGCCACGCCGTAGATGCCGGCCGCTTCCATTTCCACGCCCAGGATGCCGTACTTCTTCATCACCTGGAACATGTCCGGATCCGGGGTGTAGAACAGGTCGGCGGAGAAGATGTTGCCCACGCGCGCCGGGATGCCCTGCGCCGCCGCCGCGTCGACCGCGTTGCGCACCATGTCGAAGTCGGCGATCGCCGCGTAGTCGTTGTCCTTGAAGCGCAGACGGTTCACCTTGGAGTCGGTGCACGCGCCCATGCCGATCACCACGTCGCGCAGTTTGATATCGTCACGCACCGCGCCGCAGGAACCGACGCGAATGATCTTCTTCACGCCGAATTCGGCAATCAGCTCGCGCGCATAGATGGAGCAGGACGGGATGCCCATGCCGTGGCCCATCACGGAGATGCGGCGGCCTTTGTAGGTGCCGGTGAAGCCCAACATGCCGCGCACGTTGTTCACTTCCACCGCGCCTTCCAGGAAGGTTTCGGCGATGTATTTTGCGCGCAGCGGGTCGCCCGGCATCAGTACTACGTCAGCGAAATCACCCATCTCAGCATTAATGTGCGGCGTAGCCATAATTTTCTTCCTTTAGAAATCTTATTTAATAAAAACGTCAAACATCTAAGCCTTGAATGTCGAGTTGCAGCCAGGCAGCTAGCGGGTGAACCCCCAGGAGCTTACTTGAGTAAGCGACTGGGGTTCACGCGTGAAGCTAACAACGCTACGGCTTGAAAGACAGAGCTTAGAACAGGGTCTTACCGTAATCCATCGGCGACAGGCCAAAGTAATTGGCGACGGTCTGGCCGATGTCGGCGAAGGTCTCGCGGTGGCCCAGCGAGCCCGGTTTCACTTTCGGGCCGTAAACCAGCACCGGGATGTGCTCGCGGGTGTGGTCGGTGCCCGGCCAGGTTGGGTCGCAGCCGTGGTCGGCGGTGAAGATGATGATGTCTTCGTCTTTCACCAGCTTCAGCAGCTCCGGCAGGCGGCGGTCGAACAGCTCCAGCGCGGCGGCGTAGCCCGCCACGTCGCGGCGGTGGCCGTAAGAGGAGTCGAAGTCCACGAAGTTGGTGAACACAATGGTGTTATCGCCGGCCTTTTCCATTTCAATCAGGGTCGCGTCAAACAGCGCATCGATGCCGGTCGCCTTCACCTTCTTGGTGATGCCAACGTTGGCGTAGATGTCGGCGATTTTACCGATCGACACCACTTCGCCGCCCTTCTCGTCCACCAGCTTTTTCAGCACGGTCGGCGCCGGCGGCTCTACCGCCAGATCGTGACGGTTGCCGGTGCGCTGGAAGTGGCCCGGCTTATCGCCGACGAACGGACGCGCGATCACGCGACCGATGTTGTAACCGCCTTCGGTCAGCTCTTCACGCGCAATTTCGCACAGCTCATACAGACGATCCAGGCCGAAGGTTTCTTCATGGCAGGCGATCTGGAACACCGAGTCAGCGGAGGTGTAGAAAATCGGCTTGCCGGTTTTCATGTGCTCTTCGCCCAGCTGATCGAGGATCACGGTGCCGGATGAGTGGCAGTTGCCCAGGTAGCCCGGCAGCTTGGCGCGTTCGACCAGTTTGTCCAGCAGCGCCTGCGGGAAGCTGTTGTGCTCGTCCTTGAAGTAACCCCAGTCGAACAGCACCGGCACGCCGGCGATTTCCCAGTGGCCCGACGGCGTGTCTTTACCGGAAGAGAGTTCGCTGGCGTAAGCGTAAGCACCGATGATATCGGCGTTGCGATCCAGCCCCTGCGGGAAGTTGCCGGTGGACTCTTCCGCCGCTTTGCCAAGGCCCAGACGGCTCAGGTTAGGCAGCGTCAGCGGGCCCTGGCGGCCCACGTTGGCCTCACCACGCGCGCAAACTTCGGCAATATGGCCCAGGGTGTCAGAACCCCGATCGCCAAAACGTTCGGCGTCTTCGCTGGCACCGATACCGAAGGAGTCCAATACCATAATAAATGTACGTTTCATCTGTGCTCTCCTGCGTGTTCTCACGCTTTGGACGGCCGCGAAAAAGCCGCGGTCGTTCCTGATTCTTGGGTTATTCCGTGATGCGCTTATACACCACCGGCGTCGCTTCCGGCGCCTTGTCGCTCAGCGTCATTGCGCTGCGCACCGCATCGGCCGCCAGCTGCCAGCTCTCTTCATCGTTGGCGTGGATCATAGCCAGCGGTTGCTGGGTATCCACCTTATCGCCCAGGCGCGCCACCTCGGTCAGGCCAACGCTGTAGTCGATGGCGTCGCTTGCCCGGCGACGGCCGCCGCCCAGCGACACCACCGCCATACCCAGCGCACGGGTATCCATGGCGCTGATGATGCCCGGCTTTTCAGCATACACCGGCTTGCTCAGCGTTGCCGCCGGCAGATAGCTATCATAACGTTCGACGAAGTCTATCGGCCCTTGCTGCGCTGCCACCATGCGGCCAAACACCTCAGCCGCTTTGCCGTTGTCCAGCACCGCCTGCAGTTTGGCGCGCGCATCGGCCTCGTCTTGCGCCAGGCCGCCGGACAGCAGCATCTCCACGCACAGCGCCAGCGTCACTTCCAGCAGGCGCGGGTTGCGGTATTCGCCGGTCAGGAAGCGCACCGCTTCGCGCACTTCCACCGCGTTGCCGGCGCTGGAAGCCAGCACCTGGTTCATGTCGGTCAGCAGCGCGGTGGTCTTGCAGCCCGCGCCGTTGGCCACGCCGACGATCGCCTGCGCCAAATCTTGCGACAGGGCATAGGTCGGCATAAAGGCGCCCGAGCCCACCTTCACGTCCATCACCAGCGCATCCAGCCCTTCCGCCAGCTTCTTGGCCAGAATGGAGGCGGTGATCAGCGGGATCGAATCCACGGTGGCGGTGATATCGCGGGTGGCGTAGAAACGTTTGTCCGCCGGCGCCAGCGAGCTGGTCTGGCCGATGATCGCCACGCCGACGTCCTGAATAATTTTGCGGAAGGCGTTATCGTCCGGGAAAATATTGAAGCCCGGAATGGCTTCCAGCTTGTCCAGCGTGCCGCCGGTATGCCCCAGGCCGCGGCCGGAGATCATCGGCACATAGCCGCCGCAGGCCGCCACCATCGGGCCGAGCATCAGCGAGGTCACGTCGCCCACGCCGCCGGTCGAATGCTTGTCGACGATAGGGCCGTTCAGCGCCAGGCTCTTCCAGTCCAGCACGGTGCCGGAATCGCGCATCGCCATGGTGAGCGCCACGCGCTCCGGCATGCTCATGTCATGGAAATAAATGGTCATCGCCAGCGCGGCGATCTGCCCTTCCGACACCACGTTGTCGCGAATGCCGTTGATGAAGAAGCGGATTTCCGCTTCGCTTAACGGCTGGCCGTCGCGTTTCTTACGAATAATTTCTTGAGCCAGGAACAAGGCATCCCCCTGTGTCGCCGAGAGTCGGTGCAGACGGGCGCGCCAGGCGCCCGCCAACGAAATCGATCAGTAACCGCCGCCGGCGGTCTGGGTCTGGTGGCCCAGCGCGGTCAGCAAGCTGGCCAGCAGGCTGGAAGCGCCAAAGCGGAAATGCCGCGCGTCGGCCCACCCCTCGCCCAGAATACGATCGGCAAGTTGCAGATAATGCAGCGCGTCTTCCGCGGTGCGCACGCCGCCGGCCGGCTTGAAGCCCACGGTCTTCGCCACGCCCATATCTCGGATCACCGACATCATCAGCTCGGCGCTCTCCAGGGTGGCGTTGACCGGCACCTTGCCGGTGGAGGTCTTGATAAAGTCCGCCCCGGCCTTGATGGCGATCTCGGACGCTTTGCGGATCAGATCGGCCTGCTTCAGCTCACCGGTTTCGACGATCACTTTCAGCAGCACGTTGGCCGCCTGGCATGCCTGCTTGCACTGTTTCACCAGCTCGAAGCCGACCTGTTCGTTGCCGGCGATCAGCGCGCGGTAAGGGAACACCACGTCCACTTCATCCGCGCCATAGGCGATGGCCGCGCGGGTTTCCGCCAGCGCGATGTCGATATCGTCGTTGCCATGCGGGAAGTTGGTCACGGTGGCGATACGGATGTCCGGCGTGCCTTGCTCGCGCAGCGCCTTACGCGCCACCGGGATAAAACGCGGGTAGATGCAGATGGCCGCCGTGTGGCCGGCCGGGCTGTTGGCCTGACGACAGAGGGCGATCACTTTCTCGTCGGTGTCATCATCGTTCAGCGTGGTTAAATCCATCAAGTTCAGCGCACGTTGCGCTGCTGCGGTTAATTCGGTCATAAAACTCTCCAACTGAGTACCTGGGTGTTGGCGAGCGGACTTGGTTCCATGAAGATAGCGCAGGGGAACGGCGTTCCCGCGGCGGCAACTGA
This sequence comes from Serratia sp. CY47444, assembly GCF_052168635.1. NCBI lineage: Bacteria > Pseudomonadati > Pseudomonadota > Gammaproteobacteria > Enterobacterales > Yersiniaceae > Serratia > Serratia sp. CY47444. The sequence continues at coordinate 89,188 of NZ_JBJNMH010000020.1, read as the reverse complement.
GATCCTTCTCACCGCACATGGCCACCCGCCTTGCGGCCGGCCAGTAATAGCTATTTGAACACGAATGCCGGGGGCGATTCGCGTTCATCGTCACACTATATGAAATAGCACTGTAACAGACCGGAATTATATGTGAAGAACATCACAAAATAACGCGATATCGTTCACAAATTCGCTAAAGAAGCGGCTGAAGATCGCGGGGGCGACAAACACCCACGTTGCTTAGAGTATAGGCGGAGTCCCGCGATCGGTCGCGCCGTCGCGGGCTCCGTGAAGGCTTACAGCGCCAGGAAGAAACCGGCGATGGTGGCGCTCATCAGGTTGGACAGCGTGCCCGCCGCCACGGCTTTCAGACCGAAGCGCGCGATGTCATGGCGACGGTTGGGCGCCATGCTGCCCAAACCGCCCAGCAGGATCGCCACCGAGGAGAGGTTGGCGAAACCGCACAGCGCAAAGGAGATGATCGCCTTGGTGTGCGTTGACAGCACCTGCAGGCCTTCTGCCGCCACCACATCGTCCGGGCGCAGATAGGCGCCGAAGTTCATGTAGGCGACAAACTCGTTGACGATGATCTTCTGGCCGATAAACGAGCCGGCGGTCATCGCTTCACTCCACGGCACGCCGATCAGGAAGGCGATCGGTGAGAACACCCAACCGAGGATCAGTTCGAGCGACAGCTGCGGGTAATCGAACCAGCCGCCGATGCCGCCGAGAATGCCGTTGAGCAAGGCGATCAGCGCGATAAACGCCAGCAGCATCGCACCGACGTTCAGCGCCAGCTGCATGCCGGAGGCCGCGCCGGAAGCCGCCGCGTCGATCACGTTGGCCGGACGCTCTTCTTCGGCGATCAGTTTCATCGCATCGTCTTTATCGTGGGTCTGCTCGGTTTCCGGCACCATCAGCTTGGCGAACAGCAGCCCGCCCGGCGCGGCCATGAAGGACGCGGCGATCAGGTATTCCAACGGTACGCCCATCTGCGCGTACCCCGCCAACACCGAACCGGCCACCGAGGCCAGGCCGCCGCACATCACGGCGAACAGTTCTGACTGGCTCATGGTGGCGATATACGGGCGCACCACCAGCGGCGCTTCGGTCTGGCCGACGAAAATGTTGGCGGTCGCCGACAGCGATTCGGTGCGCGAGGTGCCCAGCAGCTTGTGCAGGCCGCCGCCCAGCACACGGATCACCAACTGCATGATGCCGAGGTAGTACAGCACCGCAATCAGCGAGGAGAAGAACACGATCACCGGTAGAACGCGCAGCGCGAACACGAAGCCGCCGCCGCCGAACACTTCGAACATCTTGTCGGACACCAGCCCGCCGAAGATGAACGAAATGCCCTGATTGCCGTAGGCGATAACGTTTGCCACGCCGTTAGACATACTGCCGAGGATGCTGCGGCCCAGCGGCACGTACAGCACCAGCGCGCCGATGCCGATCTGAATGATGAACGCCCACACGACGGTGCGCAATTTGATGGCCCGGCGGTTGCTGGAGAGCAGCACCGCAATGGCGATCAGCACCGCCATGCCAACCAGACTCATGATGAGTTGCATGCAAAGTTTCCCTGTTGCAAAAAATAAAATACATCCCTGCTCATGAAGAGAGGTCTGCTATTGGAGAGTTTCGGGGGGATTATACTGAGCGAGGTCACCCTCGCACCGATTTATGTCACAAATGTATACAACGAGACGCAAATGAAAATCTTATAACGTGATACAAGTCACGTTATGTTGACTTCAATTTGGCATGGCGAACAGCGTTTGGGTATTGCGTTGCAGGTGGGCGGCGATCTCGTTGGCCGGCTCCGGCCGCAGTTCACACAGCGTCTGAAACACCTCGGCGGCGCGTTCGGGGCGATTCGGTTGCCCCTGATAGCCGGCCAGCGGCATGTCCGGCGCATCGGTCTCCAGCAGCAGCGCCTCTAGCGGCAGCTGCGCCATCACGCCGCGCGTTTTCTGCGCCCGCTCATAAGTGATGGTGCCGCCCACGCCGATGTAATAGCCGAGGCGAATAAACGCCTGCGCCTGCGACAGGCTACCAGCAAAGCCGTGCACCACACCGCGACGCGGCAGCTGCATGCGCCGCAGCGCGGCGGCCAACTGATCGTGGGTGCGGCGCGAATGCAGGATCACCGGAAGGTCATACTGTTTCGCCAGCTTCAACTGGGCCAGCAGCAGGCTTTGCTGCCGCTCGAACTGTGGGTTGTCCATATACAGATCGAGCCCGATCTCCCCCACCGCCACCAGCTTGTGCGGCCGTTCGGCCAACAGCATCGCCAGCTGTTCCAGCTGCGGCTCATGATGCTGCGCGATATATAGCGGGTGCAGACCCAGCGCGGCGAACAGCGGCGCATGCTCCTGCGCCAGCCGCAGCACCCGCGCGAAGCGATCGGCAGTGACCGTCGGGACGATGATGCGCTGCACGCCGGCGCTTGCCGCCCGCGCCAGGCTCTCGACTTCATGCCCGGTAAAGGGCGGGAAATCGAAATGGCAGTGGGTATCGGTAAAGGCGTAACTCACAGCGCCCCCCCTTCACCCGGCGGCAGATCGCCCGGCAGGATGATTTTCGGCGCCGCTACTGCCGCCTCCGGCTGCGCCGCCCGCTCGGTGGGCATGGCGATGTCGGTCACGATCGGCGAAGGCATTCTGACGTTCTCCGGCTGGATCAGGCGGCGCGACAACGCTTTTCGCACCTTGATGCCGTCGGGCTCCGGCTGTGCCATCCACTGGCCGACGGTGGCCAGAAAGTAGCGGCCACAGCGGCGCCCCAGGTGATAATCCTGATTGAGCGCTCCCAATCGGCTGCCCAGCGCATTGCTGGCCAGCGGCTTCGGCGGGAAGATCTCGAAGATGCGCAGCTTGCCCGGCGGCTTTTCGATAAAGCGCTGGATGCGGTGATAGCTTTGCTCGTGATGCTGCAGGATGCGCACCATCTGCTGCAGGCTGCTGTCGCTCAGCCAATGCTCCATGCGCTTCATCCACTGCGGGGTGTAGTACATCTGCGAAGGCACGGTGCGGATCACCACGATAGTGTCAGCGCCGCGGCGATAGGCCTCTTCCACCGGGATCGCATCACTGATGCCGCCGTCCTGATAGCTGACGCCGTCCAGCTCCACGCCCTGGCGATAGAAGCCGGGAATGGCGCTGGATGCCTTGATGGCCGGCAGCCAGCGTTCGCGCTGCGCAGGCAGATAGGTCGGCTCGAAATCGTCGCTGCGGCAGGCGCACAGTAAGAATTCGCGCCCGTCGGTAAAATGCTGTTCCGCCACGTCCATCGCCAGCGGCATCTGAGCCGCCGCCGTATCAACCAGCCAATCGAGATCGATCAGATGCCCGCCACGCACGAAGCGCAGCGGATTGAAGAACTGTGCCGAAGTGGTGTAACGGGTGATCACCCGGCGCGCGTAGCCCATCTGCCCGCAGATATAGGCAGACAGATTCTGGGCGCCGGCCGACGTGCCGATCAACAGATCGAAAGGGTTAAAGCCCGCGCGCTGAAACTCGTCCAGCACGCCGGCGGTGAAAATGCCGCGCTGGCCGCCGCCTTCGCAGACCAGCGCCATTTTGCCTGGCCGAAAGGGTTTAGACGCCAGCGGTTCTATATTGCCGAGCGTGATGGGTATTCTGTATCCCAACTTGGCATCCTCAGTGAGACGTTTTCTCCGAGGATACCGCGTCTCGCTCTCTTCCGTAATCCTCTTGCAGTACGCCGGCGAGGAAATCGTTGCTGCCGGCCAGCCAGGCGCAATCGCTGCCGGACCATTCGGCCCACGCCTGCCATACCTGGCCTTTCAGCTGTTTCCAGCGCCCGACGATGATGTCGCTGTTCATGTCCGGCCCTCCCCGACGTGAGAAAAGGAGTTAAGCTTTGTTACAGTTTACGGGAAAATGCCGGCCGGCTAAGGGCGCCGGCGGCCGGTGAACAGGCTGACCAGGAATAGGATGATGCCGACGACGAACACGATTTTAGCCGCCCAGGCGGCGGTGCCCGCCAGCGAACCGAACCCCAGTGCCGCAGCGATAAGCGCGATAACTAAAAAGATAATGCCCCAACGAAACATAAGCTTCTCCTTACCATTGTGAAAAAATTCGCTGCCGTCTACCGCCCCGACAACGGGACATCGACGGCAAATCAGTTTCTTTTTTTGGTGGTACACGTCGGGCCGCCTTGACGGCCCGACAGATGCGGCTTGTTGTTACTTGTTACGGGCGCCTGGCGGGATTACTGCTTAACCACCAGGTCGTTTTTCACGCTTTTCACGCCATCGATAGCCTTGGCGATGCTTTCGGCACGCTCAGACTGCGCCTGCGTTTTCACTTCACCGGAAAGCTGCACCACGCCATCGGTGGTTTCCACTTTCACATTGCGCGACGGCACGATGTCATCGGCCAGCAGCTTGGCTTTCAGCTCACTGGTGGTGGCGGTGTCGCCGGCATACGATTTGATCGATTGATTGGCTTCATCTTTCACGTGCAGCTTGTCGCTAACGGTTTTGACGCCTTCCACCTTGCCGGCAACCGCAACTGCATGCTCCGCCTGCGCCTGGCTGCCGACAAACCCGCTCAGGATCACGGTCCCTTTTTCGGTTTTCACCGAAATGTCAGTGCTTTTGATGGTCTTATCGTCCACCAACGCACTTTTAACTTTAGCCGTTATCGCGCTGTCATCCATGTAACCGTCAACTTTTTTCATGGAGCTATCGATTTTGGCACCGGCACTGTCCGCGGCGTTAGACGCCTTGTTGAGCAGACTGTCTTCGGCTAGCGCAGTGCCGCTCACCAAAGCAGAACCCAAAACAACAGCCATCAGCGAGTGTGCAAATTTGGTCTTTTTCATCGATCTCTTCCTTTTGTTGGGGGCCCGCAGCGCCAGAGTGCCGGAACCCTTCAGCCACCTTCACGCGGCCTCTCGGTAAATACTTCATCATCGCTATACGATTAAGCGTTCACGATAGGAATATTGCAACAGCCGTGCCAACTCAATAAACACCTTTAAAATCAAGCAAAAGAAGCGTTGAGTCGGATTTTTAATCAAAAAACTGTCGCCTATTGACGACAGACTAAGTGACACGAAACGATAAAATAGTCATCTCATTGATATTTAAGGAAACAGACTGTCTCCTATCGGCAACACATCAGAATAACTCACCAAACAATCAGCATATTGCAGTGATTTACTCTCAAGCAATGTGCGGACATCTCGTTAAAGATAGACCATGCGGCGGAAAACGCAGGCCAATCGCGTCTCGCCTTGGCGATGTCGATTCGCAGGATAAAATATGAGGAAGTTTTATTAATTAGCGGAGTGAGAATACGGGGAGCTGGCAGGGCGCACCGGGCGCCCTGCAGAGTTATCAGTGTTCGCGGGTTTTGCGGAAGGTCACGTCAGGATAGCGTTCCTGCGTCAGGTTGAGGTTCACCATGGTCGGCGCGATGTAGGACAGGTTGTCCCCACCGTCCAGCGCCAGGTTGATCTCGTTCTTGCGCTTGAACTCTTCGAACTTCTTCACGTCGTCGCACTCGACCCAGCGTGCCGTCGACACGTTGACCGACTCATACAGCGCTTCCACGTTGTACTCGCTCTTCAAACGCGCCACGACCACGTCGAACTGCAGCACGCCGACCGCACCGACGATCAGATCGTTGTTGGCGATCGGGCGGAACACCTGCACCGCGCCCTCTTCGGACAGCTGCACCAACCCCTTCAACAGCTGTTTCTGCTTCAGCGGATCGCGCAGGCGAATGCGGCGGAACAGTTCCGGCGCGAAGTTCGGGATGCCGGTGAACTTCATGTCTTCGCCCTGGGTGAAGGTATCGCCGATCTGAATGGTACCGTGGTTGTGCAGACCGATGATGTCGCCCGGGTAGGCTTCTTCCACGTGCGAACGGTCACCGGCCATAAAGGTCAGCGCGTCGGAGATCACCACGTCTTTGCCGGTGCGCACCTGGCGCAGCTTCATGCCTTTCTCGTAACGGCCGGACACCACGCGCATAAAGGCCACGCGGTCGCGGTGCTTCGGATCCATGTTGGCCTGGATCTTGAACACGAAACCGGTGAATTTCTCTTCCGCCGCCGTTACTTCACGGGTGTCGGTTTTACGCGGCATCGGCGCCGGCGCCCAGGCCACCAGGCCGTCCAGCATATGATCCACGCCGAAGTTGCCGAGTGCGGTACCGAAGAACACCGGCGTCAGCTCGCCGCTCAGGAAGGCCTCCTGATCGAACTCGTGGGAAGCGCCCTGCACCAGTTCCAACTCATCGCGCAGCTGCGCCGCCAGATCTTCGCCCACGGCGATATCCAGTTCCGGGTTGTTCAGGCCTTTGACGATGCGCACTTCCTGAATGGTGTGGCCTTTACCGGTCTGGTACAGGTAGGTTTCATCCTTGTACAGGTGGTAAACGCCTTTGAACAGCTTGCCGCAGCCGATCGGCCAGGTGATAGGCGAACAGGCGATTTTCAGTTCGCGTTCGACTTCGTCCATCACCTCCATCGGATCGCGGATGTCGCGGTCCAGCTTGTTCATGAAGGTCAGGATCGGCGTGTCGCGCAGACGGGTGACTTCCATCAGCTTGCGGGTACGATCCTCAACGCCCTTGGCGGCGTCGATCACCATCAGACAGCAGTCCACGGCGGTCAGGGTGCGATACGTATCTTCGGAGAAGTCTTCGTGCCCCGGGGTATCCAGCAGGTTGACCAGGCTGTCGCGATACGGGAACTGCATCACCGAGGTGGTGATCGAGATCCCACGCTGCTTTTCCATTTCCATCCAGTCGGATTTGGCGTGCTGGCTGGAGCCGCGGCCTTTTACCGTACCGGCGGTCTGGATCGCCTGTCCGAACAGCAGCACTTTTTCGGTAATGGTGGTTTTACCGGCATCGGGGTGCGAGATGATGGCGAAAGTTCTTCTTTTGGAGACTTCGCGGGCAAATTCACTAGGAGACATGGTTTTCAGGTTCTACGGTTAGTCCGCCCTGCGACATCATCAGAACGCGCCGATCGCGGCGCCGGGCAAAGCGGTGAATAAAAGATAACAGCCGGGCATTTTCGCCGATTTGCCAACCGGTGACAATCAATGGATCCGATTTCCCGCTAACGCAGGCGGAAATCGGGAGACAAAGCGGCCCAATGCCGGCGCAATACCGATTTGTGATCGTCCGCCATCGGCAGCTCTTCCAATAAGGCCGGCCACAAATTTCGCGCCTTGTCGATGGCATCCACCAGGTGCACCCGTATCGCAGACCAGGGAATATCGACCCGCTCAGCCCAGCGTTCGAAGGTTTGCATTGAGATCCTATCCCAGCGCTTTTCCTTCGCCATATTGAGCGCAGCCTCAGACTCACCAGGAATATAAGCCAACGTAGTGACGATGTCATAAGCGGGAGAAAGCCGAATATCAGTCTGGTTTGGATAGAACATGGACCAATTTTTTACGTGCGCATCGCCATTGGCGAGCAAAATATTCGCCAACAGACGGCGCGCCATTTGCTGCACATCCGCTAAAGATTCACTGCCATACTCATAGAGATAAGCCGCTATTTGATCGTAATTTTTGCCGCGGTATTTATCGTGCGCGTAAATCTCGAATATCTGGGCAAAATCTTCTGCATGCACTCGCCCGCTTTCGCTGCGGTCAAAACGACGGGTGGCATAAGCATAGGGTTCATCCGCCAAGCGAATATCAGGCAAGTGTTCAAGTCGTGTCAGTTCAACCAGCTCAATATCAGGAATATCCACGCCGATGGCTTGCGCCAAACGCATTGCCGTATATTCATTTTCAGGGAGATGACGATGAACCGTTGAAGGCGTTTTAATGATCCAGCTATCAGCGCCCACCTGAGAAGAAATGTTGAAGCGGCCCTCTTTGCGCACAGAGGAAAATTTCATTTGTACCCCTGCCAGAGAAAACTTTTGCGCCTCCATCCCAACATCAATTTGCACGGCTTCCAACTCGCCGCGCGACCTTAACGCCCAGGCGGGTATGTCACTGGCAGCCAACGGCCGTGCTTCAAGCGCTCCCGGCAAGTTTCCACCGGCCCAGGCAATTAAAGGAAACTCCTCATTCACATGGGCTTTCAACGACTGTGCCACCCAAGCGCGCAGTGCGCCTTCGGGTAACAAGTTGGATAAAACGGGCGGCAGACGCTGCGATGACTGTAAAACTTGCTCAAGATACCCCGCGTGCGCCTTCTGCCTGAGCGTAAACAAAGGACGAACACGCTCCGGCAAAGCGAGGTAGTGTGGATCAAACGTCAGGATGTTTCTGCCGCCGCTGTAATGCGCCAGCACGCCAACACGCACGCCATGCAATATCAAGGCTAATGCCTGTACCGATTCAACCTGTCGCAGCCCTTTCATCAGCTAGTCCTCGAGATCTTTCAGTTTTTTTTCAAAATCCTGCGGCTTACCGACTTCCGGTGCGCTACTCACTTCCTGTTGCAGCAGGCACTCCACATCACGGGCAGACTTTTTTGGCACGATGACATATTCCAAATTCATCGCCGCCAATATTCGTAGCAACGTGCTTACCCGCAGATCGCTCCCCGCTTCAATACGCTGATATTGCTGTTGGGTCATGCCAATCTTCATTAAAAAGTCTTTTTGACTCCAACCCAACTCACTGCGTTTTTCTTTCAGCAACGCTGATACTTCGGATAATTTTCTCATCCGCGCCTCCAAACAACGCATTGATTGTCTCACCAGCAATAAACAACAAACTAGTTGTCGAGACAGTGAAAAACAACTTTTTTGATGTAAATTAATGAAGAAACAACTTTTTAGTTGTAAAAGGGAATGCAAACAATAAACAGGATGTTTTAGATTACCCCAGCGGCAGCGCCATCACGATCGCGTCTTCGCGGCCGTGGGCGCTCGGGTAATAATTGCGGCGCACGGTGACCTCGTTGAAACCGAGATCTTCATACAGCGCGATCGCCGCCTGGTTGGAAGCGCGCACCTCCAGCCACAGCGTAACCACGCCGCGGCTCTCCAGCTGTTCGATCACCGCGTTGAGCAGCAGGCGGCCAAAGCCCCGGCGCTGGTACTGCGGATGGATGGCGATGTTGAACAGCGTGGCTTCGTCCAGCACGATCTGCGTGATGGCGAACCCCGCCATCGCCCCGTCGGCGCTCAGCTTCAGGTTAAGGTAGCGATCGCCCTGATTGCTGGCGAAGGTGGTTTCCGTCCAGGGAAAAGCGTGGCTGGCTTGCTCAATGGTGAAGGCCGTGGCCAGATCGGCCGCCGTCAGGGTAGAAATCGTGTTCATGATGACAAATCTGCTGCCAGAGGGCGCGTTTGGCCCCCGCGTCTTGGGAAAGCTCGGCCAGCGCCGGGCTGTGTAGCTGCGCGCCGGCGACCGCAAGCGGTTCCGCCACGCCCAGCCGCCAACTGTTGCATGCGGTCTCTTCAGGCAGCATCGCCGCCTGTTCCGGCGTCAGGCTGTAAGTTTGCGCCGGCGTCAGCCCCAGGCTGTGCAGCACGTCGCAAAACAGCGGATCGTCGGGCGCCGGCAGCGTCTGCGCCACCACCAGCAGGCGCGCCTCGGGCGGCAGACTGACCGCCACTTCGCCCTGCAACACGCTCGGGCGGCGCAATGTCCACTGCGTAATACCCAGTTGTTGTAACAGCCAGTCGCGTTTTGATGCCATGCCGATTCCTACCCGTTGTGGTGCGCCATGCCTGCCATGCGCCGCGCTATGCTAACAAACCCGCGCAGCCCGCGCCAACAAACCCGTCGAACATATCGCCACAAAGCTCTATAATCCCCGGTCTCATTTCCAGGAGCCAATATCTGATGTCTGCATTAACCCCCGCCAGTGAAGTCATGCTGCGCCACAGTGATGAATTTATCGAACGCCGCGTGCTGTTTGCCGGCGACCTGCAGGACAGCCTGCCGGCCCAATTCGAGGCCGCGGACGTGCGCGTCCACACTCAGCAATACCATCACTGGCAGTTACTGAACCGGACGATGGGCGATAACGTGCAGTTCGGTTTGACCGTCGATCCCGCTTTCGTCGCCGACTGCGACACGCTGGTTTACTACTGGCCGAAGAGCAAGCAGGAAGCGCAATTCCAGCTGTGCAACCTCCTGGCGCTGCTGCCGGTGGGCGCGGACGTGTTCGTGGTCGGTGAAAACCGCAGCGGCGTGCGCAGCGCCGAGCCAACGCTGGAAGGCCACGTCACGCTGGTGAAAATCGACAGTGCGCGCCGCTGCGGCCTGTATCATGGCCGCCTGGACGCGCAGACCGAGTTCGACCTGAACGACTGGTGGGACAGCTATCAGCTGCACGATCTGGAAGTGAAAACGCTGCCGGGCGTGTTCAGCCGCGACGGTCTGGACGTCGGCAGCTCGCTGCTGCTGTCGACGCTGGAAAAACACATGAAAGGCAAGGTGCTGGACATCGGCTGCGGCGCCGGCGTCATGGCCTCGGTAATGTCCAAGCTGTCGCCGAAGGTGAAACTGACCCTCAGCGACGTCAACGCCGCCGCGGTGGAATCCAGCCGCGCAACGCTGGCCGCCAACGGCATCGAAGGCGAAGTGATCGTCAGCAACGTTTACTCCGACATCACCGGCCGTTTCGACATGATCATCTCCAACCCGCCGTTCCACGACGGGCTGCAGACCAGCCTGACCGCTGCTGAAACCCTGATCCGCGGCGCGGTGAAGCACCTGCCGATCGGTGGCCAACTGCGCATCGTCGCCAACGCCTTCCTGCCGTACCCGGACATTCTGGACGCCACCTTCGGCAGCCATGAAGTGCTGGCGCAGAACGGCCGCTTCAAGGTGTATCAGGCCACCGTCGGCCGCCCGCCGCGCGCGCCGAAGAAGAAATAATTCGCCGTTGGCGGAAAACGACAGAGCGCGGCCTGAGGCCGCGCTTTTTTTTTAGCCGTTGATATAGGTCATCGACTCGGCGCCGTAGCGTTCGCCGGCCGCCGCACTCAGTGGGAACACCGCGTCGATCGCCGCCAGCTCAGCCGCGCTCAGCGTTATCTCCGCCGCCGCGACGTTCTCTTCCAGGTAGCGACGGCGTTTGGTGCCGGGGATCGGCACGATGTGCTCGCCCTGCGCCAACACCCAGGCCAGCGCCAGCTGCGAAGGTTTGACGCCCTTCTGCGCCGCCAGCTCGCCCACCTTCTCCACCAGCGCCAGGTTGCGGGCGAAGTTTTCCCCCTGGAAACGCGGGTTGCCTCGGCGGAAATCGTCCTCGGCCAGATCCTCCGGCCGCCGGATAGCGCCGGTGAGGAAACCGCGCCCTAACGGGCTGTAAGGCACAAAGCCGATGCCCAGGCGCTCACAGGCCGCCAGCACGCCCTGCTCGGCGTCGCGCGTCCACAGTGAATACTCGGTCTGCAGCGCGGTGATCGGATGTACCTTGTGCGCCCGCTCCAGCGTGGCCACCGACGCCTCACTCAGGCCGATATGGCGGATCTTGCCTTCGCGGATCAGATCCGCCATCGTGCCGACGACGTCTTCGATCGGCACTTGCGGATCGACCCGGTGCTGATAATAAAGATCGATCTCCTCCACGCCCAAGCGCCGCAGGCTGCCCTCGACGGAGCGCCGGATATACTCGGGGCGGCTGCTGACGCCGCGCGCCGAAGGATCCGCCGGATCGCGCAGGATGCCGAACTTGGTGGCCAGGAACACCCGTTGCCGTTTGCCCTTGATCGCTTCCCCCACCAGCTCCTCGTTGGTGTGCGGGCCATACATGTCGGCGGTGTCGAGCAGCGTGACGCCCAGCTCCAGCGCCCGGTGCAGCGTGGCGATGGCTTCTTGCCGATCGGCGCCGGTGGAGTAGAAGTCGCTCATGCCCATGCATCCCAGCCCCAGGGCGGAGACGACGGGACCGTGGGAACCCAGTTTACGTTGTTGCATTGTGCTGCCCTCATGCGGTGAATGGATAACGCAGCAAAGTCTGGTTGTTTACACTACAAAGATAAATAATGCAGATTGCACATCACTGTTCAACAATCACCAACAATCCGGAGTGGACATGGATCAGGTTCAAGCCATGCGCATTTTTACCCGCATCGTCGAACTGGGCAGCTTCAGCCGGGCGGCCGAACGCCTGCAGCTGCCGCGCGCCACGGTCAGCAACGCGTTAAAACGGCTGGAGCAGCGGCTGGGCGTTCGCCTGCTGATCCGCACCACCCGCCAGGTACAGGTGACCAGCGAAGGCAGCCTCTACTATCAACGCTGCGTGCAGTTGCTGGGGGCACTGGAGGAGGCGGACACGCTGTTCAGTCACCATAAGCTGCAGCCGTCCGGCAAGGTGCGCATCGATATGCCCCATTCGCTGGCGCGCCAGATCGTCATTCCGGCGTTGGACGACTTTTATCGGCGTTATCCCGACATCACCCTGGCGCTGGGTGCCAACGACACCCACGTCGATCTGTTGCGCGAAGGCGTTGACTGCGTGCTGCGCGCCTGGGAAACCGAAGACGACAGCCTGGTGGCGCGGCGCATCGCCCAGTTGCCACAGATCACCTGCGCTTCCCCCGCTTACCTGCAGGCCTGCGGCACGCCGCTCGACATCGATAGCCTGGCGCCGCACCGCGCGGTGGGGTATTTTTCGCTGGCCAGCAACCGCGATTACCCGCTAGAGTTCTGCCGCGGCGGCAAGCTGGAACTACGCGAACTCCCCGCCCGGCTGAGCGTCAGCGGCGCCGACGCCTATATCGCCGGCGCGCGAGCCGGTATGGGATTGATACAGGCGGCGCGCTATTCGCTTGCCCCCTGGCTGGAACAGGGCGAACTGGTGGAAGTATTGACGGAAACGCCGCCCCCGCCGATGCCGATTTACATCATGTATCCGCCTGGCCGTTTCCTGGCGCCACGGGTCAGGGTGTTGATTGATTGGCTGATTTGGCTGTTTGACCAGCAGAAAAGCGGCGATATGGCTGTTTTTCCAGCAAACGCCCGCAAAGCGGGGAAATAACTGTTGACGTGCCCGCCAAAATCTCTAGAATTCGCCTCCGTGGTAACGTTACTCCGGTAATGTTTCTGGTACGCGAAGGTGGCGGAATTGGTAGACGCGCTAGCTTCAGGTGTTAGTGTCCTTACGGACGTGAGGGTTCAAGTCCCTCTCTTCGCACCAAATAACCACATGATTTATATTGCACTCAGCATCGATGCGAAGGTGGCGGAATTGGTAGACGCGCTAGCTTCAGGTGTTAGTGTTCTTACGGACGTGAGGGTTCAAGTCCCTCTCTTCGCACCACGCTGGCGACGTAATATAAATCAAAGCAACAACATCGACTGTGCGAAGGTGGCGGAATTGGTAGACGCGCTAGCTTCAGGTGTTAGTGTCCTTACGGACGTGAGGGTTCAAGTCCCTCTCTTCGCACCAATTGATGTTCTCTCCGGTAGTCTCCCCGAAAAAATACCAACGCATTGATGAACAACACGCTTAAGCGTGGTTTTACCGTTTCCAGCGTTTACGCGAAGCTGAAGTTTAGGCTGACAGCCGCCAGGCCGCCCGCCAGCGCCATACAGGAAGGCAGCAGCAGATAGTGGCGCAGCCGGCTGTTGAACAGCATCACCAGCGTGGCCAACATCGCTATCACGATCAGGGTGCGCAACTGCAGCATATCCAGGTTGATCAGGGCCAACAGCGGCATCAACGCACAAGGCAGCAAAACGCCCCAGGCGCTGGCCAGGCGATCGCCGAGGCACCAACTGACGCCCCACAGTCCGCACGCGGCAATCATGGCAGTGAGCATGACAACCCTCCTCAAGTGATAATGATAACCAATATCATATAACACTTTTTTGGCCGCCGCATCATTTTCACTGCGCTGACCAAACTCAGATGACACCAGCAGGAAAAAATGATAATTTGACATAAGAAAATTCCTAGTCCTGTTTGCATGATAATAATCACAATCCTCAACCATGCAATTCAAGTGGATATTCGCGCCAAGGGAATGCTTCTCAACCTTAATTATTCGACAGAACGACTTTGCAAAGAGTGACCTCCGTATGAACGCCCGTTCTTATCAGGAATTACTGAACAGCAAGCAGCGCCTGGCATTATTTCTTTTTCTGATAATGAATGCCGCCTCTTCCGTATTTACATTATTGTTCCCTTTTAGGGATACGCCCGCATTTACCCTACCTTTATTATGTATACCGCTATTTTGTCTGGTAGCAGCGCTATTTTCTCTGCAAACGCCACGTAAATATTTGTGCAAACTCAACCTATTCTCCAGCGTGCTTGGCCTGCTGTGGGCCGCACATATTTACGTTAAAAGTCAATATTGCTTGCCGAATAACCAAGATTTTTTATTAATTAGTTTGTTCAGCATCTTTTTTATCAGCGCTATTTCTCTGACGGATAACTTTACCGCCTTTTGTTTACACGCCGTGCCTTCCGCAATGGTGATCCTGGCTTTAGACGGCATGCATAATACCCTGCGGATATTATTCACCACGCTATTACCTATTATCGCTTTCTCCATTCATCACCTGATGTTGAAACGCAGTGAAATCTTTACCCACGCGCTGGTGGCCAACCTGTATAACGAGCGGGACAAATTCAATAATTTGAGCATGCTCGATCCCCTGACCGGCCTTTATAACCGGCGTGGCCTGGAAAATAAGATCACTATGCTGCTGGAACCGCAAACCGGCCGCCACTACGTGCTGCTGCTGGATATCGACCACTTCAAGGTCTACAACGACAGCTACGGCCACGCCATGGGCGACCGGGCGCTGGTGCAGGTAGCGGTCGCCATTCGCGATGCGGTGCGTTCGCGCGACATCGTGGTGCGTTACGGCGGGGAAGAGTTTTTGGTGCTGCTGACCAACGTGCACGAAGGCTACGCGGCGCAACTGGCCGAACGGGTGCGCCAGCGGGTGGCGGAGCTGAACATCCCACACGGCGCCAGTCCGCAGCACAGCGGCACGCTGACGCTCAGCGCCGGCATCTCCGCGCTGGAAAAACTGGACATCGAATCGGCGATAGGCGCAGCCGACGCCGCGCTCTATCTGGCGAAGCACAGCGGCCGCAACAATATTCAGCTGGCGCAAAACGTCGAGCCCGCCGCCGTTCACCCTTAAGCCGCCGCCGTAACGGCGCGGCGGCTGACATCAACACTTATACGGCTATACGGCGGTGGAACGCAGCCCGTTCAGCAACAGGTTCAAACTGACCAAGGCTTGTTCCAGCCCCACGTCTTTTTCCGGATGATGGGCGACCCACAGCGCGGCATCCATCAGTCCGCCGTTGATTAAATGCGCCAGCGATTCCGGCTCGGCGACGGCGATGCGCCGCTGCGCCATCAAGGCCTGCAATGCGCCCGTCATCCAGCTGATGCACGCCAGCTTGCTGGCCCGCAGATATTCAGCTCCCAGCACCGAAGGTGAATCACGCAACAGAATGCGTTGCGCTTGCGGCTCCGTCATCATGATCAGATAACCGCGGCAACGCGCCGCAAAAGCCTCCCAGTCATCCGCAGTACTCGCGGTTATGTCAGCCAGATGCGCATCCATCTCCGCGTCTATCGCCTGCACCACCGCCAGGAACAGCCCCTTTTTATCGCCAAAATGGTGATAGAGCGCGCCGCGCGTCAGGCCGGCCTGGGCGGTGAGATCATCCATCACCGTCTCGGCATACCCCACGCTGCCAAACTGCCGGCGGGCCGCCGCCACCAGCTTTTGTCGGGTTTCTTCAATCATTTCGGTGCGCGCTTTACGTGCCATGGGTCCACTCCGCCTCATTATTGATGACGTTATAATTGACATACGCCATGTATGTCAATTAACGTAACATACGTGGCGTATGTCAATGATGGACATTGAGCGAATACCGAGCCGCCAACATTCCGGAGCCCTTTCCATGGCAAATCCTTATTTCAAACTGTTCAACGCCCCGGGCAGCAAGGCGTTTTCCTCTGCCGGGCTAATCGCGCGCCTGCCGGTCTCGATGACCGGTATCGGCATCATCACCATGCTCTCGCAGGTACGCGGTTCCTATTGGTTGGCGGGCGCGGTGGCAGCGACGTTCGCCTTTTCCATGGCGCTGCTTGCGCCGCAAATCGCGCGCGCGGCGGATCGTCACGGCCAAAGCCGCGTGTTGCCGTATGCCACCGGGATCAGCGCGATCGCCCTGCTGCTGCTGTTGCTCTGCACCCACTATCGGGCACCGGACTGGACGCTGTTTGTCTTCGCCGCGCTCGCGGGCGGCATGCCCAGCATCTCCGCGATGGTCAGGGCCCGCTGGAGCGAAATTTATCGCGGCACGCCACAGCTGCACACGGCATTTTCATTCGAGTCCGTATTGGACGAGGTGGCCTTTATCGTCGGCCCTCCGATCGCCGTGGGGCTTAGCGTTTCACTCTTCCCAGAGGCCGGCCCTCTGGTGGCCGCGCTGCTTCTGGTGGCGGGCGTTGCGGCATTCGCCGCGCAAAAAAGCACCCAGCCCCCGGTTTACGCCCACAATAACCAGCGGCAGCGCGCCATCCTGACCATGCCGTCGATGCAGATCCTGGTGCTGGCGCTGATCGCCCTCGGCACCATCGTCGGCACCGTGGACGTCATCAGCGTGGCCTTCGCCGAGCAGCAAGGGCAGCCGGCCGCCGCCAGCCTCGTACTGTCGGTTTACGCGTTCGGCTCCTGCCTGGCCGGGCTGATTTTCGGCGCAATGAAGATCCCCGTCCCCTTGCCTCGTCTGTTCTTATACGCGGCGTTCGCCACCGCTTTCACCACCTTGCCGCTGCTGTGGGTGCACAATGTCTTAACGCTGGCGGCGGCGATGTTTGTCGCCGGACTGTTTTTTGCGCCGACCATGATCGTTGCCATGGGGCTGGTTGAAAACATCGTGCCGCCCTCCCGGCTGACGGAGGGGTTGACCTGGATGGTCACCGGCCTGGGGATAGGCGTGGCACTCGGCGCCGCATTGGCGGGCCTGGCGATCGACGCTGCGGGGATAACGGCCGGCTTTGGCGTCACGCTCACGGCCGGCCTGGTCGTACTGCTGGTGGCAGCCGGCGGCTACCGCTTAATGCAGCGAACGCTGGCCTTGAAAGCGGCGTGAATCGCCCGCGCTAAGCGGTTTCCCAAATCGCCTTGCCCTGCCAGCGCCGTTCGATCGCCGTCAGAAACAGTTTCACCTTGGGGGAGAGATGGCGCCGGCTGGGATAGACGGCGCAGATCGGCGGCCCCGGGCGACAATAGCGCTCCAGCACCGGCACCAGCGTGCCGGCCGCAATCTGCTCGCCGACCAGAAACGCCCCCACTTGGCACAGGCCGGCCCCGGCGACGGCCGCATCCCGCAAGGCCTCGACGTTGTTGAAACGCATCCGGCCGCGCACCGGCTGTTCGTGCAGTTGGCCGTTGACCAAATAGCGCCAGGGCGCCGGCAGCCCCTGATGGCTGAAGACCAGCGTCTCGTGATCGCCCAACGCCTCCGGTTTTGCAGGCGTGCCGTAGCGCGCCAGATAGTCCGGCGCCGCGCAGGTGATTAGGCGATGCGGCGCGAGCACTCGCCGCACCAGCCGGCTGTCGTCGCTGCCGCCGACCCGGATAGCTACGTCGATGCCGTCGCGCACCAGATCGCTGTACTCATCGGAGAAGCTGACGTCGGCGTCCACCTCCGGCCACTGTGCCAAAAACTCCCGTAAAATCGGCAGGATATGCAACCGCCCCAGCGAGACCGGCAGATCCAACCGCAGCCGCCCGCGCGGGGTTTGCCGCCGCGTATTGAGCGCCGTTTCCGCCTCTTCGGCCTGCGACAGGATGCGCTGCGCATACTCGTAAAACACCGCGCCGTCTTCGGTCAGGCTGACGCTGCGCGTGGTGCGCTGCAGCAGCCGGGTCGCCAATCGCTCCTCCAATCGGTTCACGCATTTGCCCGCCGCCGATCGGGAGATGCCCAGCCTCTCGGCCGCCAGCGTGAAGCTGCAAGCGTCGGCGACGCGGATGAACACCAGCAGGTCTGTCAGGTTATCCAACGGCATAGACGGTAAATTAGCCACGATTTGTCCCCAATGTTGCGCAATCAGGCCAGTTTATCAGCCATTTTGGCGCGGATACACTGAGGTTATTCATCTGTTGGGAGGATCCTTATGAATGCCTTACACGCCGACGGCGGCGCAAAACCCTGGCTGGCGACCTTCGCGGTCGGCCTGTCCACCTTTACCGTCGTCACCGCAGAAATGCTGCCCGTCGGGCTGCTGACTCCGATCGTCAGCACCTTGAACGCATCGATAGGCCGTGCCGGGCTGCTGATTTCCCTGCCGGCCCTGTTCGCCGCGCTGTTCGCCCCGCTGGTGGTGCTGGGCGCCCGGCGCACGGATCGCCGCAGCCTGTTGGTGGGCTTTCTGCTGCT
This sequence comes from Serratia sp. CY47444, assembly GCF_052168635.1. Classification (NCBI taxonomy): domain Bacteria; kingdom Pseudomonadati; phylum Pseudomonadota; class Gammaproteobacteria; order Enterobacterales; family Yersiniaceae; genus Serratia; species Serratia sp. CY47444. The sequence goes on along the minus strand of NZ_JBJNMH010000020.1, from coordinate 70,856 downwards.
GCTGATCGCCGCTAACCTGCTGGCCGCCGCTGCCACCTCCCTGGCCCTGCTGTTCGCCGCGCGCATCCTGCTGGGCTTTTGCATCGGCGGTATCTGGGCCATCGCCGGCGGGTTGGCGGAACGCCTGGTGCCGCCGGCCTCCGTCGGATTGGCGTTGTCCGTCATCTTCGGTGGCGTAGCGGCGGCCTCGGTGTTCGGCGTGCCACTCGGGGTGTTCCTCGGGGAAGCGCTGGGTTGGCGCATGGCGTTTCTGGCCGTCGCCGTCCTGGCGGCGCTGACCCTGCTGTTGCTGCTGTGCGTGCTGCCGTCGCTGCCGGTCACGCAGGCGATAAGCTGGCGGTCGTTCACCGCGCAGCGCGCGAATCGCCGACTGCTCCTTGGGCTGCTGCTGACGTTTCTGCTGGTCGCCGGCCACTTTATGGCTTACACCTTTGTTCGCCCGCTGTTGCAGACGGTCGCCGGCATCGAGGGCCGCTGGGTGGGGCCGCTGCTGTTCGCCTACGGCGTCGCCGGTATCGCCGGGAATTTCATCGCCGGCCAGGCCGCCGCCAAACGGCTGCGCCGCACCCTGGCGCTGATCGCCCTCGGGCTGGCGCTCGCCGTCCTGCTGCTGCCGCTGCTGGGCCACGCGCCGCTGAGCGGCAGTGCCTTCCTCCTGCTGTGGGGCATCGCCTACGGCGGCGTTTCCGTTTCGCTGATGGCATGGATGCTCAAGGCGGCCCCCGATGCGGTCGAGGTCGCCTCTTCTCTGTATATCGCGCTGTTTAATCTGGCGATTTCCTGCGGTTCGCTGGCGGGTGGGCTGGTGGTGGACACCGGAGGCCTGACGATAAACGGCGTGCTGTCCGGCATGGTGCTGCTATTGGCGTTGGCGATCCTGATACGAACCCGCCCGCAGGCGCTGGCAACGGCGGCGAAGGCCGATTCGCCGCCGGGTTGAATCAAGCGCGGCGCTGCCGCAGGCCGTAAACCAGCACCACCGCGAAGCACAGCAGCGGCAGCAGATAAGAGAGCGCGGTGCTGTAACGATCGGCCAGCGCCCCCATAAAGTACGGCATGATGGCGCCGCCGACGATCGCCATGATCATAAAGGAGCTGGCGCGCTTGGTGTGTTTACCCAAATTTTTCACCCCCAGGGCGAAAATGGTCGGGAACATGATCGACATAAAGAAGAACACCGCGATCAGCGCCACCACCGATACGCCGTCGACGCTCAGCATCACCACGCCGCACAGCGCGATGTTGATCAGCGCATAGGCCGCCAGCAGCGTCGCCGGTTTGACTCGCCCCATCAGCCAGGTGCTGAAGAAGCGTCCGACCATAAAGCAGATCATGGCGATCGACAGCAGGTAAGAGGCGCTCTGGTTAGACACCTCGCGCCAGTGCTCGGTGGCGTAGTTGATGAAGAACGCCCCGACGCCCACCTGCGCCGCCACGTAGAAGAACTGTGTGATAACCCCGCCGACGAAATGCGGATGCTGCCACAATCCTTGCGCTATCACGCCGTGCACCGGTTTTTCCTCTTCGCGGATCGCCGGCAGCCGTGTGCGGCTGAACAACAGCGCGATCAGCAGCACCAGCACGGCGATCGCCACATAGGTCATCTTCACCGCGCTCTGATCGCCGCCGCCGGTGGACTGGCTGGCGGAGAAGAACAGCGTGCCGCCGATCAGCGGGCCGATAAACTGCCCGAGGCCGTTGAACGACTGGGCCAGATTCAGCCGCCGTTCGGCGCCCTGCGCATCGCCCAGCACCGTGGCGTACGGGTTGGCCGCCGTTTCCAGGCAGCCCAGGCCGCTGGCGATAACGAACAGCGCGAACAGGAATACGCCGAAGCTGTTGGCCGACGCCGCCGGCACGAACAGCAGCGCCCCCAGCGCATACAGGCACAGCCCGACCAGAATGCCCGCCTTATAGCCCTTGCGATCCATAAAGTACCCGGCGGGCAGCGCCACCAGGAAATAGGCGCCGAAATAGGCCGCCTGCAGCAGCCCCGACTGCGCCTTGGTGACGTGCAACGTCTCCTGAAAATGTTTGTTTAATACGTCCAGCAGGCCATAGGACAGCCCCCACATGAAGAACAGGCTGGTGACCAGGATAAAGGCCCAGCGCAGATTGGCGGTCACGGGGACGCCCGGCTGCGCGGAGGCCGCACTTTTTTCAGCAAGCATGGTGATACCCTCGTATCGTCTGGCGATGATGATGTTGGCGTTATTGCTGTTGCAGAGAGAAAATCCGCGCCATTTCCACCCATTTTTCGCCCTGCGGCGTCCAGGGGGTGGCGGCCTGGTAGTGCCACATCAGCGCTTCCCATCGCTGTACTTCGGGGTTGTTCAGGCTGGCGGCGTCAAAACGCGCGGCGTCGAAATCGGCGCTGACCTCCACGATCATGAACAGCCGGGTGCCCAACCGGTAAATCTCCATGTCCAGAATGCCGTGCTTGCGCAAATGCGCGGCGATGCCCGGCCAGATGCGCTGATGATGCTGCTGGTACTCCGCAATCAGCGCCGGTGAGTCAATCAGATCGAGCGCCTGGCAGAAACGGCGCCGCCCTGCCGCCGCGCCGCTCACGTCAGCGCCCGATCGAGATGCAGGTAGCCGCCGTCCACCGATAGCCACTGCCCGGTGGTATGCGATGACCGCGACGACAGCAAAAACGCCACGGTATCGGCGATCTCCTGCGGCGTGGTCATGCGCTGCCCGAGCGGAATGCGCGCGGTGATTTTCTCCATCTGCCGCTGCGGCTCGGCGAAGGTGTTGAGCCAGCGCTGGTACTGCGGGGTGATCACCTCCGCCGGCACCACCGCGTTCACCCGTACCCCGTCATGGCGCAGCGACACCGCCCATTCGCGCGTCAGCGCCAGCACCGCGCCCTTGGCGGCGGTGTAGCCGCTGGTGCCCCCCTGCCCGCTGAGCGCGGTCTTGGAAGCGATATTGACGATGGCGCCCCGGCTTTCCTGCAGCGCCGCCTGGCACAGGTGCGCCATCAGGTAGTAGTGCACCAGGTTCTTCTCCAGCGAGCCGACGAACGCTTCACGCCCCGCCTCCAGCCCGACGCCGTCATTGACCCCGGCGTTGTTCACCAGTCCGTCAATGCGGCCGAAGGTCGCCAGCGTCTGGCTGACCGCCCGGCGGCAGGCCGCCTCGTCGCACAATTCGGTGAGGATCACCTCGGTGCGCGGCTGCAGCCGCTGCAAATCGGCCAGCAGCGCCGCCTCCGGCGCGGCGTTGGTGACCAGCACCGGGATCGCCCCCTCCTCGGCCAGCACATGAGCAATCGCCGCGCCGATGCCGGCACCGCCGCCGGTGACCAGCACCACCTTATCTTGCAGATACAGATCCATAACCAGACTCCGTTAAACCGTAAATTCGCCAGGCGGTGCCGCCCCAAATCGCCGCCTGCTCGGCGGCCCCCAGCGTCGACAGCGCCCGTTCGCACAGTTGCACCACCTGGCGGTAGTCGCCGGCCAGCAGGCACACCGGCCAGTCGGAGCCGAACATCAGCCGCTCCGGGCCGAACGCCTCCAGCGCTGCGTCGAAGAACGGCAGCAGTTCTTCCGCCCGCCACCGGCCGCCCGGCGCCTCGGTGATCAGCCCCGACAGCTTGCAGGCCACGTGCGGCAGCGCCGCCAGCGGCCGGATTTGCTGCGCCCAGTGCCGCACGCCGCACGCGATGTCCGGCTTGCCAAGGTGATCCAGCACCAGCCAGTGTTCGTCATGGCGGGCGGCGAACGCCGCCGCGGCCGCCAAATGCCGATGCGTCACCAGGATCTCGTACACATACCCGGCGCGCTGCAGCGTTTGCATGCCGCGTTCTACCTCCGGCCGCGCCAACCAGGCCACCGGATCCGCTTCGTCCTGCACCTGATGGCGCACCCCGCGCAGCGCGCTGTAAGGCCGCAAGGCCTCCAGGCGCTGCGCCAGCTGCGGCGCGGCGATATCCAGCCAGCCCACCACGCCGCATACGCCCTCGCTCTGCTCAGCCAGCGCCAGCAGGGCCAGCGTCTCGTCCTCGCTGGGGCGCGCCTGCACCGCCAGCGCGCCGTCGAAACCGTGTTCCTGCAACAGCGGCCGCAGCCGGGGCGGATCGAAATCCTGCCGCAGCACGCGCATCCGCTCGTCGATCCACGGGTAGTGCCGTGGGTGATAGCGCCAGTAGTGCTGATGCGCGTCGATGCGCGGCATGCGATCCTCCCGCCTCACCCGCGGAACCGATACTGCTCGATCGACGACGGATGCATCTCGATCGAATAGCCGGGACGGCTCGGCGGCATGTAGGCCGCGCCGTTGATCACGCAGGGATCGACAAAGTGTTCATGCAAATGATCGACGTACTCGATCACCCGGCCTTCGTGGGTGCCGGCGATGCACAGGTAGTCGATCATCGACAGGTGCTGCACGTACTCGCACAGCCCGACGCCACCAGCGTGCGGGCAGACCGGCAGCTGGTATTTGGCCGCCATCAGCATCACCGCCAGCACTTCGTTGACGCCGCCGAGACGGCAGGCGTCGATCTGCACCACGTCTACCGCGCCGCGCATGATGAACTGCTTGAACATGATGCGGTTCTGACACATCTCACCGGTGGCCACCTTGACCGGCGCCACCCCTTCGCGGATGCGGCGATGCCCTTCCACGTCGTCCGGGCTGGTCGGCTCTTCGATAAACCAGGGTTTGGCGAACGCCAGATGCTTCACCCACGGAATGGCTTCGTCCACTTCCCACACCTGGTTGGCGTCGATCATCAGCCGGCGATCTTGGCCGATCACCTCGCGGGCGATGCGCACCCGGCGGATGTCGTCTTCCAGATCGCGCCCGACCTTCAGCTTCAGGTAGGAGAAACCGGCGTCGACCGCTTCCTGGCACAGGCGGCGCAGCTTGTCGTCCGGGTAGCCCAGCCAGCCGGCGGAGGTGGTGTAACAGGGATACCCCTCCTGCAGCAGCCGCTCCAGGCGCCGTTCTTTGCCCTCGGCCCGCTGTTTCAGCAGCGCCAGCGCTTCCTGCGGCGTGATGCAGTCGGTGATGTAACGGAAGTCGATGCAGCGTACCAGCTCCTCCGGCGTCATCTCTGCCACCAGCCGCCACACCGGTTTGCCGACCGATTTGGCCCACAGATCCCACACCGCGTTGACCACCGCGCCGGTCGCCAGGTGAATGGCACCTTTGTCCGGCCCGATCCAGCGCAGCTGGCTATCGCTGGTGAAGCGCCGCCAGAAGGCGCCCATATCGGCGGCGATCGTCTCCAGCCGCTCACCGACGATCTGATGCTCCAGCGCGCGGATCGCCGCGCAGCAGATCTCGTTGCCGCGGCCGATGGTGAACGTCAGCCCGTGGCCGCTGAGATCCGCGCGATCGGTCTCCAGGATCACGTAGGCGGCGGAATAGTCGGGATCCGGATTCATGGCGTCGGATCCGTCCAGCCCCAGCGACGTGGGGAAACGAATGTCTTCAACCCGCAGTGCGGTAATGGTGGTCATGGCGGCGCTCCCGGTTAAGCCTGTACGGTTTGCTGGCGCTGTTCGCCCAGCCCTTCAATGCCCAGACGCATCGTCTGGCCCGCCCGCAGGTAGATGGGCTGCGGTTTTTGCCCCATGCCAACGCCCGGCGGCGTGCCGGTGGAGATCACGTCGCCCGGCTGCAGGCTCATAAAGCGGCTGAGGTAGCTGACGATCTGTGGAATGCGGAAGATCATGGTGCTGGTGTTGCCGTCCTGATAGCGCTTGCCGTCCACCTCCAGCCACAGGTTCAGGCTGTGCGGATCGGCGATTTCGTCGGCGGTCACCAGCCAGGGGCCGATCGGCCCAAAGGTGTCGCAGCCTTTGCCCTTGTCCCAGGTGCCGCCGCGCTCAATTTGATATTCGCGTTCTGAGACGTCGTTGATCACGCAATAACCGGCGACGTGGCGCATCGCATCCGCTTCGCTGATGTAGCGCCCGCCCAGGCCGATCACCACGCCCAGCTCCACTTCCCAGTCGGTTTTCTGCGAGCCGCGTGGGATCTCCACCCGGTCGTAGGGGCCGACCACCGCGCTGGTCCATTTGTTGAACACCACCGGTTCTTCAGGAATGGCCGCGCCGGTTTCCGCCGCGTGATCGGCGTAGTTCAGGCCGATACAGATGAACTTGCCGATGCCGCCGACGCAGGCGCCGAGACGCGGCTGCCCCTCGACCAGCGGCAATGCGGCGCTGTCCAGCGCGCGCAGTTTGGCGAGCGACGCCGGCGATAACGCGGCGCCGCCCACGTCGGCGATATGCTGCGACAGATCGCGCAGGCGGCCCTGCTCATCCAACATGCCGGGGCGCTCTTGCCCGGGTTCCCCATAACGTAAAAGTTTCATGCGTTCCTCTCTCAAAAATGGCGGCTCAGTTGCTCCAGCCGCCGTCGATGATCTGTACCGTGCCGGTGGTGTACGAACTGGCGTCGGAGGCCAGATACAGCGCCAATTGGGCGATTTCCTCGGTGGTGCCGATGCGCCCGATCGGCTGACGGGCGACGAACGCCTGATACACCTCTTGCTCGCTGCGCCCCTGCTCGCGCGCCTGCTCGGCGATGCGCTGGCGCAGCGACGGCGATTCCACCGTGCCGGGGCAAATGGCGTTGCAGCGGATGCCCTGGGTGACGTAATCCGCCGCCACCGAGCGCGTTAGGCCGATCACCGCCGCCTTGCTGGCGCTGTAGGCGAAGCGGTTCGGCACCCCTTTCACGCTCGAGGCCACCGAAGACATGTTGATGATCGAGCCTTTGCCGCGCGCCAACATGCCCGGCAGGAAGGCGCGGATCATGCGGAACATCGCGGTGACGTTGAGATCGAGCGCGAACGCCCACTGATCTTCGCTGCAGTCGAGGATCGATCCGCTGTGCACCACGCCGGCGCAGTTGAACAGCACGTCGATCGGGCCGATCGCTTCCGCCGCCGCCGCGATGGCGGCCGGATCGGTGACGTTCAGCGTCAGCGCGCGGATCCCGGCGGAGCCCTGCAGGCGCTCGAGGTTGATGTCGCTGGCGATCACTTCAGCGCCGGCGGCGGCGAACAGCCTGGCGGTGGTAAAACCGATCCCTTGCCCGGCGGCGGTGATCAGTACGCGTTTCCCGGTTAAATCCATCTTGACTCCTCGGCCTAAAGGTCTAATGGTCAGGCCATTAAAGGCGGTTAAAGGTCAGGCCTCTAACATGACAAAAGACGCTTTACGCGTTATCGTTGGGGGAAGAAGTTAATAAAAACAGCCTTGAAACCGCATTTCAATTAACCATTTTTTTACACTTGAATAACGATTACTCAAGCGCCTTATCGCATAATTGTGCGCCAAATCACTGAACGCCGAATCGTCAAAGGTCAAAAATGCCGATTACCCGACTGGAAAACCCAAGAATTTACAGACAGATAGCTGACCAACTCAAACGTCTTATCGAAAATAACGAATTTCCGCCGGGCAGCCGTCTGCCCTCGGAGCGCGATCTCGCCCAGCAATTGCAGGTCAGCCGCGCGTCGGTGCGCGAGGCGCTGATCGCGCTGGAAGTGATCGGCCTGGTAGACGTCAAGGTCGGCAACGGGGTGATCGTGCGCTCGCCAACGCCGCTGGCGCCGTCGCAGGAGCCGGTGATGGCCCAGGCCGGCCGCAACCAGTGGGCGGAGATCGACGACGAACTGAACATCGAGCTGGATTTCAACGCCGAGTTGCCGCCGTTTTCTCTGCTGCAAACCCGCCTGCTGATCGAACCGGAGACCGCCGCGCTGGCCGCGCGCCACGCCACCGACGAAGAGCTGGCGGGTATCCGCGCCGCCTATGAACAGAACTGCCGCGATAACCGCGCCGGTTCCGCCACCCACCCCGGCGATCGGCTGTTCCACATCCGCATCGCCCAGGCCAGCGGCAACCCGGCCTATGCGTTCATCATCGGCCACCTGCTCGGCCACCGTTACGGCAGCATGTTCCGCGTGCTGCAGCGCCACTATACGCCGGACGACATGCCGCACCGCTCCGAGCTGGAACACCGGGCGATCCTGGCGGCGATCGAAGCGCGCGACGTGCGCGGCGCCCGCAAGGCGATGAAGGCGCACCTGGACGAAGTGATCGCCATTTTCGCCCGCGCGCAGTAGGCCGCCGGCGGTGAAAAAATTTTATCGCCACCGCTCTTTTTTCTACATGCAGCCGGGGCCTGGGGGCATTACACTGGGCGACGAATAAGCCCTTTCCCCGCTGCATTGTTAAATGGATAACGACCGTTGAAGAACTCTGTCTCCGCTTTATTGCTGGCGCTGGGCCTGTGCGCCGCGCCGCTGGCCGTGCAGGCCGCGCCCCCGCAGCTGGCTTCGCAAATCGTCGACCAGTATGCCGAACATATTTTCTACAACAGCGGCGCCACCGGCATGGCGCTGGTGGTGATCGACGGCAATCAGGTGGTTAACCGCAGCTTCGGCGACACCAAGCCCGGCAACAACCTGCGCCCGCGCCCGGATTCGCTGATCCGCATCGCGTCGATCACCAAGCTGATGACCAGTGAAGTGATGGTAAAAATGGCGGCGGCAGGCCAGGTCAAACTGACCGATCCGCTGCGCAAGTACGCCCCCAAAGGCGCCTATGTGCCGGCTTACAACGCCGGCCAGCCGATCACCTTATTGAACCTGGCCACTCACACCAGCGCGCTGCCGCGCGAGCAGCCGGGCAAGAAGCCGCCGAAAACGCCGGTGTTCACCTGGCCGACCAAGGCCCAGCGCTGGCAGTGGCTGGCGCATGCCAACATCACGACGCCGCCGGGCGTGCACGCCGCGTATTCCAACCTGGCGTACGATCTGCTGGCCGATGCGCTGTCGCGCGCCGCGGGCAAGCCTTATAACGCGCTGCTGAAAGAGAACATCACCGCGCCGCTCGGCATGGTGGATACCACGCTGACGCCGAGCCCTGAACAGTGTTCGCGCCTGATGGTGGCGGCGGCCGGCCCGAGCGCCTGCCGCGACACCACCGCCGCAGCCGGCAGCGGCGGCGTCTACTCCACCCCGCGCGACATGCAGCGCTGGATGCAGCAGTTCCTCTCCTCCAGCGCCAGCGGCCCGCGCAAAGCCACCGCCGCCAGCGAACAAACCATGTACTTCCAGCGCCACGATCTGGTGTCGCTGAAGGGCATGGACGTGCCGGGGCAAGCGGATGCATTAGGATTGGGCTGGGTGTATATGGCGCCGAAGGACGGGCTGCCGGGCATCATTCAGAAGACCGGCGGCGGCGGCGGGTTCATCACCTACATGGCGATGATCCCGGCGAAAAATGTCGGGGTGTTCGTGGTGGTGACCCGCTCGGAGCTGAGCAAGTTCACCAACATGAGCGATCCGGTCAACCGCCTGGTGAGCGATCTGGCAGCCAACAAGAGTTGATATGTGGGGCGCAGCTGGCTGCGCCCCCACGTCTCAGGCCAGCACCGCCATCTGATGGATCACCGGATGGAAGTTGCGCTTGAAGTAGATCAGGCCGTTGCCGGCTTCGCTCAACGCGATCTGCTTGATCTGCACCAGGTACATCTGGTGGGTACCGATGCTCTGGATCTGCTCGATTTCCCCTTCCAGGCTGGCCAGGGTATTGCGCAGCACCGGCTGCCCCAGTGCGCCGAGCTGCCACTCTTCCAGCCGGAAACGATCTTCCATGCTGACGCCGGTCATGCCGGCGAAGTGGCGCGCCATCAGCTCCTGCTCGTGGTTGAGCACGTTGACGCACAGCCTGCGGTTTTCCTGAAACACCGGGTTCATCGCGCTGTTGCGGTTGATGCACACCAGCAGCGTCGGCGGCGTATCGGTTACCGAGCACACCGCCGTGGCGGTGATGCCGCAGCGCCCCGCCGGGCCGTCGGTGGTGACGATATTCACCGCCGCCGACAGGCTGGCCATGGCGTCGCGAAAGCGCAGGCGCTGTTCATTTTCCTGAGACATACAACCTCCTCCTGAATTACTTCAGCAGATTATCCAACTGATTAATATCGTCATTGTTCCGCAGGTGCGGCACCTTCCAACCGTGCTGATCGTAATCGGCCAGGCACTTGTCGACCATCTGCATCATGCGATCCATATTGCCGGATCCCTGCGCATGGCGCAGGCACTGCAGGCGGATCTCATCCTGGCTGCCGGCGTAGTTGATCTCATACAGCTCGTGGCGCCCGCCGAACTCACTGCCGATCGCGTCCCACATCAGCTTGAGGATCTTGATGCGCTCGACGTGATCCATGCCGTCCGATCCGCGCACGTAGCGCGCCAGGTACTTGTCGATCTCCGGGTTGTTCATGTCGCGCACGCTGGACGGCAGGTAGATCAGGCCGCTGGTGACGTTCTTCTCGATGATGTGTTTCACCTTGGTGTAGGCCATCGGCGCCATCACGCGGTAGGTTTGCAGCGCGGCGGAATCCGGCAGGTAGGCGCCGTTTTCCCATTGCGTGGCTTCGGCGCACATCGCGTCGCTCAGCGACCAGAACAGGTTGCGCCAGGCCACCACTTCGCCCAGATCGGCCTGCACGCCGCGGAACTCCAGCACGCCGGTGCACGAGAGGCTCTTTTGCAACAGCGCGGTGATGAAATCCATCTTCACCGCCAGGCGCACGCAGGCCTGCAGCGGGAACAGCCGGGCGAAACCGCCCTGGGTGCTCCAGCGGCGGCAGCGGTCGAAATCGCGGTAGATCAGCACGTTTTCCCACGGGATCAGCACATGATCCATGATCAGGATCGCGTCGTTCTCGTCGAAGCGGCTGGTGAGCGGATAGTCAAACGGCGATCCGGTGGCGCCGGCCACCAGCTCGTAGGAGGCGCGCGAAATCAGCTTCACTCCTTCGGCGTCCATCGGCGCCACGAACATCAGCGCGAAGTCCGGGTTATCGCCCATCACCTGCGCCGAACCGAAGCCGATGAAGTTGTAGTGGGTCAACGCCGAGTTGGTAGCCACCACTTTGGCGCCGCTGACCACGATGCCGGCGTCAGTTTCTTTCTCCACCTGAATGTAGACGTCCTTCACCTCATTGACCGGCTTATGACGATCGATCGGCGGGTTGACGATGGCGTGGTTGAAATAGAGCCCGGTTTCCTGAATGCGTTTGTACCAGTGGCGCGCGTTATCGGCGAACTGGCCGTAGAACTCCGGATAAGCGCCCAGCGCGCAGCCGAAGGCCGCCTTATAATCCGGCGTGCGCCCCATCCAGCCGTAGCTTTGGCGTGACCAGTCGGCGATGGCGTCACGCTGCTGGCGCATCTCTTCCGGGCTGCGGGCGTAGCGGAAGAACTTGTGGGTATAGCCGCCGTTGCCGGTGTCGGTGTTCCAGCACAGGCGATCCTGGCTGGCCGGATCGTGCAGCGCGTCGTACAGCTGGCCGACCGACGCCGCCGCGTTGCGGAACGCCGGGTGGGTGGTGACGTCTTTTACGCGTTCGCCGTAAATGTAGATTTCGCGGCTATCCTGCAAACTTTTCAGGTATTCGGCGCCGGTGAACGGGCGTTTGCTGTCGGCACGAAAGTCTTCTGGTTTCATCGGGTCTTCCTCGTCATCGGCATTTTTCAGGCCGTGGAGTCGGCCATTTGTTAAAATAATGTTTTCTTTTGGTTGCTTAATTGAAGCTGCCAAAGCCGGTTTCGAGAAGAGACTTTTGCGGCAATCGCCGGTACTTTTCAGGTCAGTTTGCCGCTTTCGCGGCAAACTGTGATCGCGGTTACGAAAGGGCGTGTTGCGCCGCGCGGTAGGTCGAGGGGGAACAGCCTTCCAGCCGATTGAAAAAACGGGCGAAATAGGCCGGATCCTTGAAGCCGAGGCTGTAGGCGGTTTCATGCACCGTACAGGCGCTGAACAGCAGCATGCGCTTGGCCTCGCGCAGCAGCCGATCGAAGATCAGCCGTTTGGGCGGCCGGTTGGCGAAGCGCCGACACAGGTCGTTGAGCCGCGATTCAGTCACCCCCAACGCCTGCGCATACTCCGGCACCGGCAGATGCTCGCGAAAACGCTCGTCCACCATTTTGTTGAAGCGTTGAAACAGCTGCAGTTCGCCGCGCACGCCGCTGTTGGCGCTGTCTTCCAGCGCGGTGTTGCGCAGCAGCAGCGTGAACACCGCCTGCGCCAACAGCGCCAGCGTCTGTTCGCGCCCAGCCAGATTCTGCGCGAACTCTCGGCGGATCAGCGCCCAATAGTGGCTGAGCGCCGTCAGCTCCTGCGGCGCATCGGCCAGCGACAGGCAGATGCCCGGCATGTCCAGCGCCAGATTGCTGCCGGGATACAGGCGCTCCAGCAGCGGCCAAATCAGCTCCTGGCGCACCGTCAGCACGTGGCCGTCGCTGTCCGGTTCGGTGAAGAACGCATGCGGCACCGACGGCGGCGTGAGGATGAACAGCGGCGCCTGCACCGAATAGTGCTGATCGTCGAGCTGCAGCTCTATCTTGCCGGTCTCCAGGAAATGCACCTGGAAGAAGCAGTCGTGCCAGTGCACCTGCATGTCGCGGCCGAAGAATGCCGCCAGCCCGGCGAAGGTTTCGTAGTGCACCTCGTCGGCGGCGTAGCGCGCGTCATACTCTTTGCAAATATCGATGTTGGCGATAAAGCCGGTACTTTTCCGCACCTCATGACCTCCTGCAATCATGCCCACTTGCGCATCAAGGCGTCGCTCTCGGGCGCGAATCCTTCATCGGAATGCGCCACACCAGCACGGCGCCGACGATCAACAGCGCCGAAACGAAATACAGCCCGGAGTTGAAGCTGCCGGTCAGATCCTTGAACCAGCCGATCAGCAGCGGGCTGAGCGCCGATCCGATGTTGCCGGTGGCGTTGATCACCGCGATCCCCACCGCCCGCGCTTCCAGGCTGATCGACTGATCCGGCGTGGTCCAGAAGATCGCCATGGCGGTAAAGGAGCCGACCGAGGCCATCACGATCCCGAGCAGCTGGATCAGGCTGTGATCGGTGGCGGACGCCAATAGCCAGCCGGTGGCGGCGAACAGGCACGGCAGCGCGGTGTGATGCTTGCGCTCCTGCAGCCTGTCGGATCGTTTGCTCCACCACACCATGCCGGCGATGGTGCAGATCTGCGGGATCGCCGCCAGAATGCCGATCGTCACGTTGCTGCTGCCCTGGTTGAAGCTCTGCAGGATCTGCGGCGTCCAGATGTTGATCGCGCTCAGGGTGTTGGTCAGGCAGAAATAGGCCAGCGTGTACATCAGCACAATCGGCGTGCAGATCTCACGCCACAGGCTGCGCTGCTGCAGCGCGCGGTGGCTGCTCGGCCCGTTGGGCTGCACCAGCTGCAGCTTGTCGGCCTCCATCATCGCCTGCAGGCTGGCTTTTTCCTCGTCGGTCAGCCACTTGGCCTTGGCCGGGGTGTCGTCGAGATAGAACCACACCACCACGCCCAGCAGCACCGATGGTATGCCTTCCAGCAGGAACAGCCACTGCCAGCCCTTCAGGTTCATCACCCCGTCCAGCGCCAGGATATAGCCGGAGACCAGCGAGCCGATCGCCATGGTCACCGGCATGGCGATCATGAACAGCGCGTTGGCGCGGGCGCGGTAAAACGCCGGGAACCAGTAGGTGAGGTACACCAGAATGCCCGGCAGGAAGCCGGCCTCGGTGATGCCGACAATCATGCGCAGCACGTACAGACTGGTCGGCCCGGTAGCGAACATGGTGCAGGTGGAGGCGATGCCCCACAGCACCATGATGGTGGCGATCCAGCGCCGCGCACCGACCCGGCTCAGCATCATGTTGCTCGGTATGCCAAAGATCACGTAGGTGACATAGAACAACGTCGCCGCCAGCCCGAACATGGTCGAGCTGAGGCCGAGATCTTTGCCCATCGTCAGCCCGGCGAAGCCGATGTTGATACGATCGAGGAAAGAGAAAACAAACAACACGAACAGGAAAATGATCAGGCGCCGAAACAACTTTTTAATCACCGATTGCTCGGCGGCGGTTAACGCTTTATGTTGCTGCGCCGGGTTGGCCGGCGGCAGCGAATCGACGTGGTTCATGGTTCAGTAGACTCCCGATGAAGGCGCTTGCGCCCCGCCCTGTTTGAACTCGTCCGCCAGGGCTTCCGCCGCCCGCGCCAGCAGGGTGGTATCCACCCCCACCGCAACGAACAGCGCGCCGGCCTCCAGATAGCGCTGCGCCAGTACCTTGTTGGCCATCAAAATGCCCGGCGCCTTGCCGGCGGCGCGGATACGCGCGATGGCATCGTCGATGGTGCGCTGCACCTCCGGGTGCTGCGGATTACCGGCAAAGCCCATGTCGGCGCTGAGATCCGCCGGGCCGATAAACACGCCGTCCACCCCTTCCACCTGCAAAATGGCGTCGAGGTTTTTCACCGCTTCGCGGGTTTCAATCTGCACCAGCACGCACATCTGCTCATCGGCCTGCTGCAGGTAATCGGGCACCCGGTTCCAGCGTGAGGCGCGCGCCAGGGCGCTGCCGACGCCGCGCACGCCGTGCGGCGGATAGCGCGTGGCGCGCACCGCGTCGCGCGCCTGTTCGGCATTCTGAATCATCGGGATCAATAAGGTTTGCGCGCCGACGTCCAGCAGTTGCTTGATGATCACCGCGTCGTTCCACGGCGGGCGAACCACCGGCTGGCTCGGGTAAGGCGCGACCGCCTGCAGCTGCCCCAGCACCGTTTGCACGTTGTTGGGCGCATGTTCGCCGTCGATCAGCAGCCAGTCGAAACCGGCGCCGGCCAGCAGCTCGGCGCTGTAGCTGCTGCACAGCCCGAGCCACAGCCCGATCTGCGGGCGTTTTTCCTGCAGCGCACGCTTGAAGTGGTTGGTTAACATCGCATTCTCCCTGACAAGCGGGCGCGACGCGTGGCCCCCGCCCGGTTTATTGCGGCCCGGTTCGCCGAGCCTGCTTTTTAGACGAAGCGGCAGCTGATGCAGCCCATCGGGCCGTAGTCGACGTGGAAGGTATCACCGCGCCGCGCCGGCACCGGCCGGGTGAATGAGCCGCCGAGGATCACCTGTCCCGCTTCCAGCTCCACCTCATACGGCGCCAGCTTGTTGGCCAGCCAGGCCACGCCGTTGGCCGGGTGGTTGAGCACCGCGGCCGCTACGCCGGACTCTTCAATCACGCCGTTGCGGTACAGCAGCGCAGAGATCCAGCGCAGATCCAGCGCATCCGGTTTGATCGGCCGCCCGCCCATCACCACCCCGGCATTGGCGGCGTTGTCGGAAATGGTGTCGAACACCTTGCGCGGCCGCTGCGTCTCGGGATCGACGTTGTGGCTGCGCGCATCGATGATCTCCAGCGCCGGAATGACGTAGTCGGTGGCGTTGTAGACGTCGAACAGCGTGCAGTTCGGCCCGCGCAGCGGCTTGGCCAACACGAAAGCCAGCTCCACCTCCACCCGCGGCACGATAAAGCGATCGATCGGAATGTCGCTGCCGTCGTTGAAGAACATGTCGTCCAGCAGCGCGCCATAGTCCGGCTCGGTGATCTGCGAGCTCACCTGCATGGCGCGCGAGGTCAGGCCGATCTTGTGGCCTTTGAGCGTGCGCCCCTCGGCGATCTTCAGCTCCACCCACTGCCGCTGAATGGCGTAGGCGTCTTCAATGGTGATCTCGGGATGATCGAGCGACAGCGCGCGGATCTGCTCACGACTCTTTTCCGCCTGATGCAGGCGCTGCACGGCGCGGTTAATCTGCTCTTTATCCAGCATGTACGACCCCTTATTCACGCCTTGTTGAACAGCGCGTGGACATTGTTCTGTTTGTAATTCAGCACCGGATCCAGCTCTTCCATGGTGAAAGAGAGCGCCAGGTAACGCTGCGCCATCAGCGCGGCAAAGTGTTCCTTGATCAGCGCAAACAGCATCTCGCCCACCTGCTGCCGGCTTTCCAGACTGCGGCCGTGGCCGATCTTCAGCGTCATGTGCACGAAGGCGTAGTCCTGCTTGCCGTCGGCCATCTGCCAGGTGTCGAGCCAGATGGCGCGGCTGCGCACGCCGGCCAGCGGAAAGATGCCGGTCGCCGCCAGCGCCTCGTTGACCTTGGCGAACAGGGTGGGCAAATCCGCCTCGCGGCGGATGTTGTCGGTACATTCAGCGTAAAAATGGGGCATAACGTTCTCCAGACGGCGCATAGGCGCGGGCGCGGCCCGCGCAGCGGCATTTACAGCGTATTGCCAAGTTTGAAACCTTTTTCCGTATCGCCCTCGCGGGTATAGGAAAAACCGTCTGCGCCGATGGTGACGGCCATTTCGCTGGGCGCACTGCGCTCGATGACCGGCTGCGGCTGCCCATCGAGATCCAGCACCAGCGATCCTTCGGTATACCAGCTCGGCACCACCGGATTGCCCCACCAGTCGCGGCGCTGGTTGTCATGCACGTCCCAGGTCACGGTCGGGTTGTCCGGATCGCCGGTGTAGTAATCCTGCGTGTAGATTTCCACCCGGTGGCCATCGGGATCGCGCAGGTAGAGATAGAACGCGTTGGAGACGCCGTGGCGACCAGGGCCGCGTTCGATCAAATCGGATTTGCGCAGCGCGCCGAGCTTGTCGCAGATGGCCAAAATGTTGTGCTTTTCATGGGTGGCGAAGGCGATGTGGTGCATGCGCGGCCCGGCGCCGCCGGTCATCGCGGTATCGTGCACCGTCGCCTTGCGGCGCATCCAGGCCGCGTAAACCACGCCGTCTTCATCGCGGATGTCTTCCGTCACGCGGAAGCCCAGCCCCTGGATGTATTCCACGGCGCGCGGCACGTCAGGGGTGATTTGGTTAAAGTGGTCGAGGCGCACCAGCGCGCCCGGCGTATACAGATCGTAGCGCCAGGCCAGACGCTCGACGTGCTGCACGTCGTAGAAAAACTCATACGGAAAACCGAGCGGATCCTCTACCCGCACCGCATCGCCGATGCCTTTGGCGAACCCGTTCACCCGACGCTCGGTACGGCAGCCAAGCGCCTTGAAATACGCTTCGGCGCGATCGACGTCTTCCGGCGTGCGCACGCGGAAAGCAAACGCCGCCACGGCGGCGACCGGGCCTTCGCGCAGCACCAGGTTATGATGAATAAACTCCTCCATCGAACGCAGGTAGAGGGTTTTATCCTCTTCGGCGGTCACGACCAGGCCGAGGATATCGACGTAAAATTCGCGTGCGGCTTTAAGGTTCGTGACCTGAATTTCCATGTAGGCACAGCGCACGACGTCGGGAGCAGGGACAGCATCAGTGGTAAGTTTTGTCGTCATTGTTCTCATCTCTTTCGTTATTATTGTGGCCTGAGGCTCAAACGCCCCATTTCGGGATCGGGTGGTCGCCCATGGAAATGCACACGTTCTTCATTTCGGCGAACACTTCGAAGCTGTATTCGCCGCCTTCGCGGCCGGTGCCGGAGGCTTTCACGCCGCCGAACGGTTGGCGCAGATCGCGTACGTTTTGGGTGTTGACGAAAACCATGCCGGCTTCGATGCCGCGGGCCAGGCGCAGAACCTTGCTCACATCCTGCGTCCAGATGTACGACGCCAGGCCGTACTCCACGTCGTTGGCCATGCGCAGGCCGTCTTCTTCCGACTTGAACGGCAGCAGGCAGGCCACCGGCCCGAAAATCTCCTCCTGCGCCACGCGCATCCGGTTATCGACATCCGCCAGCACCGTCGGGCGCAGGAAGTTGCCGTGGCTCAAACCGGCCGGTTTGTCCGGGCCGCCGGCCAGCAGGGTTGCCCCTTCTTCCACCCCGAGGCGGATATAGCCGGAGACTTTTTCCCAGTGCTGCGGGCTGATCAGCGCCCCTACCTGGGTGTTGGGATCTTGCGGGTCGCCCACGCGCAGGCGGTTGGCACGCTCGGCAAAGCGTTTGACGAATTCCGGGTAGATGCTCTCCTGAATGAAGATGCGCGAACCGGCGGTGCAGCGTTCACCGTTGATCGAGAAGATGGTGAACAGCGCGGCGTCGAGCGCCCGCTCGATGTCGGCGTCTTCAAATATCAGCACCGGCGACTTGCCGCCCAGCTCCATGGAGAATTTCTTCAACCCAGCGCTTTCGATGATGCGGCGGCCGGTGGCAGTGCCGCCGGTGAAGGAGACCGCACGCACGTCTTTATGGCGCACCAATGCGTCGCCGGCAGTGGCGCCGTAGCCCTGCACCACATTCAGCACCCCGGCCGGGATGCCGGCCTCCAGCGCCAGCTCGCCCAGGCGGTCGGCGGTCAGCGGCGACAGTTCGGACATCTTCAGCACCGCGGTGTTGCCCAGCGCCAGGCAAGGCGCGGTTTTCCAGGTGGCGGTCATGAACGGCACGTTCCACGGCGATACCAGCGCACACACCCCCACCGGCTGCACCAGCGTGTAGTTGAGCATCTTGTCGTCCACCGGGTAGGTCTTGCCGTTCATCTGCTGGCACACCTCGGCGAAGAACTCGAAGTTGTGCGAGGCGCGCGGGATCAGCACGTTTTTGGTCTGGTGGATCGGCAGGCCGGTGTCGGCGGTTTCCAGTTCGGCGATCTGCGGCACGTTCTGGTCAATCAGCTCCCCCAGGCGGCGCATCAGGCGCGCGCGCTCTTTCATCGGCGTGTTGGCCCATTTGGGGAACGCCTCTTTCGCTGCCGCCACCGCCTGGTCGATCTCCAACTGACCGCCGGAAGCCACCTCCGCCAGCACCTCGCCGTTCGCCGGGTTGGTGGTGGTGAAGTACTCTTTGCTGGCGACGTTCTTGCCGTTGATCCAGTGGTTGATGGTTTTCATCGCAGGCTCTCCTCGTAATCTTTTTCACTGATAATGTGGTTAACCAGACGGCCGATGCCCTCGATCTCCACCACCACTTCATCGCCCGGCTGCACGTCGGCCAGCCCTTTCGGCGTGCCGGTGGCGATCATGTCGCCCGGCTGCAGCGTCATGAATTCGCTCAGGTAGGCGATCAGGAACGGAATGTCGAAAATCATGTCGGCGGTGCTGCCGCGCTGGCGCAGCTCGCCGTTGACATAGGTGCCGAGCGCCAGCCGGTGCGGATCGGCGACGTCGTCGCGATCGACGATATACGGCCCGATCGGCGTCAGGGTGTCGCGGCTCTTCACCCGCAGATTCGGCCGGTAGTAGTTCTCCAGGTAATCGCGGATGGCGTAGTCGTTGCACAGGGTGTAACCCGCCACGTACTCCATGGCGTGCTCACGGCTGACGTTGCGCGCGGTCTTGCCGATCACCGCCACCAGCTCGGCTTCGTAATGCATGTACTCCACGCCGGCCGGGCGTACCGACACCTGACGGTGCCCGGTCAGGGTGTTTGGCGCCTTGAGGAACACCAGCGGTTCTTCCGGCGCCTTGAATTCCAGCTCGCTGGCGTGGTCGGCATAGTTCAGCCCCAGGGCGAACACCGTGCCCTGCGCCGGCGGCAGCCATTCCACTTCGCGCTCCTGCAGCACCTCGCCGTTCGGCAGCGTGACGCGCAGCTGGTCATCCACCTGCACGTTGAAGACCTGGCCATGATGGCGAATACGAGCATGTTTCATGATTCGGCTCCTGCCTGGGTGACGCGGTTGGTCAGAGTGGGCAGGCCGGCGGCACGCACCGTCACCTCATCCCCCGGTTTGATCTCCACCCGCTGGTGCGGGGTGCCGATCAGCACCGCATCGCCCGGCTGCAGAGTGATGAAGTCGCTGATGGCGGCGATCAGCTCCGGCACCGAGCGCACCAGATCGGCGGTGGACCAGCGATCCCGCTCCACGCCGTTGATCTCGGTGACGATCTCCAGCCGATCGGCAGTCGCCAGCTGGCCGATCTCCCCCAGCGGGCAGAACCCGTCGCGGCATTTGGCCTTGATCGCCGGGCGGTAGAAGCTGCTTTCCGGCAGGCTGACGTCGTTGGCCAGCGCGTAACCGGCCAGATAACGGCCCACCTGCGCCGCCGGCACCTTGCGTGCGGTGTCGCCGATGATCACCGCCAGCGTGCCGCCGCTTTGCACGGTTTCACCGGCCGGAAACGGGATCGCCCCGCCGTTGGCGAGGTGGGTGTTGCGCGGTTTGATAAACCACACCGGGGTTTTGGGCGGGGTTTGATACGGTGGCTGGTGAAACGCCTGATCCCAGGCGTCCAGTTGGCTGCGGTGGTTCAGCGCAACGGAAAATACGGTGCCTTTCATGCGAACTCCTCCAATGGCAAAACATGACAACCGGCATTCATTAATATATTAATGATTACTTTTATACACTGTGCAGCTTTTACGCAACGCGCTTGGAGTGATTTGTGATCGTGATAACAAAATATTCACAAACAACGAACATTAGCGTGATTATTCAGCGTATTAATCATTTTTATCGCCATTTTTCGCTGCCCCGCGCATTTTTGCTTTATCCCTGCGGGTAACTTTGGCTACTATTAAGTTATTAACAAAATCGGGCCTGGCGGGGTAACAGCCCTGCGGTAAGCGCCGTGACAACGAACACCTTGATAGCTAAGGCCAAACTTATGCATGAATCGTTAACCATCGCCCTGCTGCAGGCGCGCGAAACCGCCATGGGGTTCTTTCGCCCGATCCTGAAAAGCCACAACCTGACCGAGCAGCAGTGGCGCATCATCCGCGTGCTGGCCAACAGCCGTTCGATCGAATTCCACGAACTGGCGGCGGAAACCTGCATCCTGCGCCCCAGCCTGACCGGCATTCTGTCGCGCATGGAGCGTGATAAGCTGATCTTCCGCCTCAAGCCGGTTAACGATCAGCGCAAGCTGTACGTGTCGCTGACCCAGCAGGGCCAGGATCTGTATGAAGTGGCGCGCCACCAGGTGGAACAGGGCTACGCCGAGATTGAAGCCGCTTTCTCGCGGCAGAAAATGGACCAGCTGATGACGTTGCTGGACGAGCTGATCACCCTGGGTGACAGCCTGCCTGCCAACGTCGCCGCGCATCCCGCCAAGCAGTGATTTAACCAACCGGAATGCTCAAATTAATTGGCGTTGCAGCCAACAACGCTGCAGCGTCAAGTAAGCAGAGAATTCGTTTCCGGCAACAGCGCGCCGCCGTCCACCACCAGCGTCTGGCCGGTGATGTAGGCCGCCGCCGGCGAGGCGAGAAACACCATCGCCGCGGCGATGTCTGCCGGTTCCCCCAGCCGCCCGAGCGGCACTGAGGCGGCGATCGCCTGATTCACCTGCGCGTCGCCCAGATTGGCCATCGCCGGCGTGCGGATCATCCCCGGCTCCACGCCGTTGACGCGAATGTTCTCCGCCGCCAACTCCAGCGCCGCCGCGCGAATAAATCCGTTCACCCCGGCCTTGGAGGCCGCATAGTGCGCCAGCCCCGGGTAGGCTACCCGCGGGCCGGTCACCGACGAGGTCACCAGAAGGCAGCCCCCGCCCCGACGGCGCATCCACGGCAACGCCGCCTGCGCCAGAAAGAACGGCGCCATCAGATTGACGCTCAGCGTGCGTTGCAACAGGGCCGCGTCGATGGCGGCGAACGGCGTCAGCGGAAAATAGGCGGCGTTGTGGATCACCACGTCCAACCGTTGACGGCGCTCACCCACCGCCGCCACCCCCTCGGCGATCTGCCCCGGCTCGGCCAGATCGCAGGCCAGCGCCTGTACGCTCAGCCCTTCGTCCCGCAGCGTTTGCGCCGCCGCCTGCGCCTGCGGCAGCTGCACGTCCGCGATCGTCACCTCGGCGCCCAGCCGGGCAAAGGCGCTGACGATCGCCAGCCCAATACCCTGAGCGCCGCCGGTCACCAGCACCACCTGCCCCGCGAAGGCATTGGCCGCATAGGTTGCGCTCATCGGCCTATCCTCGCGGGTGGTGCGTGATGTTCAGCACCTGCGCGTGGGCGCCGACCGCAAAGTTGCTCAGCGCGCTGAAATCGCTGCCCTGATAACCGAGGATCTTGCCGTCGGTGCGCATGCCCTGCAGATCGATCATCACCACGCCCAGCGTCGGGATGATCTTCTCGCGCCAGACGAACAGATAAAGCTGATCCGCCACCTTCACGTAGTGGCAGCGATCGACGTCCGCCAGCCCTTTCTCCACCCCGTCCAGACACTGCCAGGCGTAGAAGTTGTCGTTCAGGTAGATGTGCTCGTACCGCTCGGTCGGGCTGTAGGTGTACATATTGCGCATGCCGATCAGCTCGTCGGTAAAGCCCGGCGGCGCCACGTCGGCGTCGTCCAGCGTGCCGAAGCGGAATTCGGCCTCGACCGGGGTCAGCGGCAGCCCCTGTTCCACCCGGCTGAAGGCGTCGAGCCGAGCCTGCGCTTCGTCCGGCAGTTGGCCGTACACCGCGGTGAAGTTGCCCTGATTGCGGTCGCACACCAGCGTAATGCTGGCGTTGGCGCGGGCGGGGTCGAGAAAATCGATGAACAGCACGCCGGGACGAATGCTGGTCGCGCGATAGGCGACGCTGCGCCGTTCGCCCCACTCCAGCGTCTGCTCGTCGGTAAACCGGCAGCGCTGCGTCGCGCCGTCGCTAAAGCGCAGCGTCAGCGTAGTGCCCGCCAGCCCGTGCTGCCGTTCCAGCGTATTGCTGTGCGGCGCAAAGCCTTCCGCCAGCGCGCCAACCTGAATGAATACCGCTTCTGAACTCATGGAAATACTCCTTACAGGGAAGTGAAAGCCAGGGTCGGCACATCGACGATGGTGGAGCCACCGTCGGCCACCAGCGCCGCGCCGGTAATGATTGAAGCCTCGCTGGAACAGAGGAAACGGCAGACGCGGGCGATCTCCTCAGCGCTGGCCGGCCGGCGCAGCGGTACGTCGCGACAGACCATTTGGTAGGCCTGCTCCAGCGAAATCTGATGGGCGTCCATCAGCAGTTGCATCTCTTCGTCCGCCATCGGCGTGGTCACCCAGCCCGGACACACCGCGTTGGCGCGCACGCCCAGCGGGCCATAATCGCGGGCGATGGAACGCATCAGCCCGATCAGCGCATGTTTGGCGGTAACGTAGCCGCAGACCTCCGGCCCGGCGGCCAGCGAGGCGATCGAGGCCACGAACAGCAGGTTGCCGCCGCTTTTAATCAGCTCCGGCAGGCAGGCGCGCGCGCTGGCGAAAGCGCTGTTGAGGTTGCTGTCCATCGCCCCTTGCCACTGCGCGTCGGTCATCTCGGTGATACGCTTGAAGCCCATGCCGCCGGCGCTGCCGATCAGGCAGTCGATGCGCCCGGCGTCGCGCAGAATCGCCGGCAGCAGCGTGTGGTTCCAGCTCTCGCCGCTGGCAGCGTCGCCCACCAGCGCCTGCGCGCCGATCTCTTGCGCCAGCGCCGCCAGCGGTTCCGGGCGGCGGCCGATGATGAACACCCGATCGCCCTGCGCCGCCAGCAGGCGGGCGCAGGCGGCGCCGACGCCGGTACCGCCGCCGGTAATCACAACCACTCTATTCATGATTCAGCTTCTCCATCAGTTGGCCGATCATCAGCAGGCTGCTCAACAGCAGCCGCCGCTGTTCGGCATCCAGCCGCAGATAGCGGCGGCCGGCCGGCAAACGGCTGACCACCTCCGACGCGGCGAAATGCTCGATATCCACCTGCCAGCGCCCGTCGTTCACCGTCAGCCGCACGCGGCGAAAATCCAGCTGCGCCAGCGTCTCGCCGATCTGCGGGTAGCGCTGCAGCCCTTCCAGCACTCGCTGCGCGGCTGCATGGCGTTGGCGCAACAGATAGCGCACCCCGCGCCGCCGCAGCCAGCCGCCGGTCACCACGTCCAGCGTCAGCGGAGGCTGCGCTGCGCATGCGCCCTGCAACCGAAAACGGTGGCTGACGATATGCGCCATAAACAGCCCCTGCACCTGTTCGCCGATCTCGATCTGCGGCCCCTGCGGCAGCGTCAGCCGCAGCAGGCCCGGCGCCAGGCGTTCGCACGCGTAGGGTTCCAGATTGCGCGCCAGACGATCCAGCGCGGCGCCCGGCCGATAGCCCGACGGCGCGCGCCGCCAGGCGCGATTAAGTGAGGGAAGTAAGCCGATCAAACTGCGCCTCCTCGTTTTCACCCTTGGCAAATGCGTTCTCCAGCACCTGCTCGACCGGCACCGGCTTGAACGGGTTCACTTTCTGCACGCACAGCGTCCAGAACAGCGCATAGGCGGCGGTCAGGCCGATCATCCAGCCGAAGGGAATGTAGATATCGCTCGGGTTCATCCCCGGCGGCGTGATGTAGACGATGGCCAGCACGATGCCGACGCTGGAAACGATTTGCGGCAGCGGGAACCACGGCGATTTATAGGCACGCGGCAGGTCGGGGCGGCGCACGCGCAGGATCACCACCGAGCAGGTCACCAGCAGGTAGGCCACGCCCCAGGCGCACACCGCCGCCAGCACCAGCGGAATGATCCTGTCGAGGTTGCCCTGAATGGCGAAGGCGTGTACGCAGGGGATCAGGACCGCCACCAAAATGCCGACCACCGGCGTTTTAAAGCGCGGGTGCAGATAAGCGAACATGCGCGGCAGCGCGCCGTCCAGCGCCATGCCGTACAGAATGCGCGGCACCGCCGCCATCAGCGTGTTGATGGTCGCCGCGCCCGCCAACAGCAGGCCGACGCCCAGCCAGTATTTGCCGAACTGGCCCATCACCTGGCCGGCGAACGCCGGGATGGCCATCGGCGTTTCCAGCAGGCGCGTGCCGCTGGCGGCGTCGATCACCACGTTTTCCACCTGGTGGCTGAGCGCCGCGCCATACAGCGCCATGCACACCGCCACGCCGCACAGCCCGAGCGCCATCGCGCGCGGGATCACCCGATCGCAGCGTTTGATCTCCGGCGCCATCGGTGTCACCAGCTCACAGCCGACGAACATGAACATCGCCATGCCGATCAGGCTGAACACCGCGAACGGATCGTTCAGGCTCAGCGCGCTGCCGAACCAGCCCTCGAGCGGCACCGCATGCGGCGACAGCAGCCCGACGATGCCGAAAATCACCAGCGTGCTCCACATGGCGAAGGTCAGCACGATCTCCGCCTTGCCGAAGGCCTCGATGCCAAACGCGTTGAGCAGGCCGAACACGACAACCAGCCCAACGCCGACCATCCAGGAGGCATTGTGGCTTTCCATCAGGGTGTTGAGGTGCTCGAAGTTCACCAGCGCCATGATGCCGGAAAGAATGGTCTCGGCGGTGCCGGCGAAGATATGCACGATCAGGTAGGCCGACAGCGCGCCGGTGATGGCGAAAAAGCGCCCCATGCCGCAGGAGATGTAGTCGTAAACCGAACCGGAGGTCGGCAGCAGCGACGCCGCTTCGGAGAAGGTGGTGAGCTGCGCCTGCATCATGATGAAGGCGATCAGCATCGCCAGCGCGAAGGTGTCGCCGCCGATGCCGAAGCCGCTGGTGACCGTCAGGATCACCGGGCTGGCCATGATCACCCCGACCGAACTGGCCAGGGTGGTGGGAAAGCCGACCTTGCCTCGAGCCAGGTGGGCGTGCAACCGCGACGACAGGTTCATGGTTATTTCCTCTTATAGTTTTGGCCTGATGCATGCAGGTGCTTGCAGGTTTTTCACCGCCAGCGGCGGTAATCTCACTATAGAGAGGAAAGGAAAATGCTGACTATCGTCCTTAAGGACGAGACGATTTCAACCTGCGGTGGCGCTCACGGCGGCGCGCCATTGCATCGCCCCCTGCGGGCTGCGCGGGTAGGCGCGCAGCGGCGCCAGCAGCGCGGAAAAGAAGGCGTAATAGCCGGCGCACAGCCGGTTGTAGCGATCTTCGCCCACATGCGCCGGGCAGCCGCCCTGGCAGACGCTTTTCACGCTGCAGCGTTGGCACTCGCGGCGCAGGCTCTTGTTTTTACCGAACGGCATCTCCACCGCCCTTGCCGCCAGGGTGGCGAGCGGCGTGTGGCGATCGGCATGGCCGAGCAGATGCTGCGCATTGATCAGATGATCGCAGGCGTAAAGCCGCCCGTCCGGCTCCATCACCAGATTGCCGCCGCAGCGTTCGGCGTGCACGCAACTGGGGCTGACGTGGGTGAAATACTGCGCGTAGACCTGTTCGATGTTCATCACGAAGACCTGGCCGATATGCCCGCGGCTGCGCCAGCGGCGATATACCGCCAGCATGAAGCGCCCCCAGTTGGCGGCGCTCAGTCCGTAACCGGCGGTGGGCGCATCCCCTTCCAGCATCAGCGGCTGAAACTGCAGATAACGCGCCCCGATCGCCACCGCATGATCGTAGATCGCCTCGGCGCGATCCGCGACGCCGTCGTGCACCACCATCAGCAGGTTGAAGTCGATCTGATGGCGCTGCAACAACGCAATGCCGCGCAACGCGGCGTCATAGCTGGCGCCGCCGCGCTTGTCCGGCCGGTGGGCGTCCTGCACCTCGCGATCGCCGTCCAGGCTGACGCCGAGGATAAAGTGATGTTGCCGGAACAGCCGGCACCAGGCGTCGTTCAGCAGAGTGCCGTTGGTCTGCAGGCTGTTGCTGATCCGCACGCCCGGCGGCGCATAGCGGCGCTGCAACGCCAGCGCCCGCTTGTAAAAACCGATCCCCGCCAGCAGCGGCTCACCGCCCTGCCAGACGAAGTTGATCTCGCGGCTGTAACGCGGCTGGGCGGCGATGTAGCTGCGGATAAATTCCGCCAGCAGGTCATCGTCCATCTTGCGCGTCCGTTCTTCCTGGCGCTGCGGATAGTAGCAGTAGCGGCAACCCAGGTTGCAGCCGGCGCCGATCGGCTTCACCAGCAAATGAAAAGGCGCCGCCGCGCGCGGTTCGCTCTCCACCGGGATCTGCTGCGCACGCAGCTGGGCCAGGTTCATGGTGCCGCCTGCGGCAACGGTTTGTGGGTCTGCGGATCCAGGCCGATGTAGTCACCGGTGCTGGCGTCAACGCCGAGGTAGTCGATCGCTGCGCCTTTAGCTTCAATAATCATGCTCTGCTGCGCAAAGCGGCGATACGCTTCGCTCAGCCGTTTGACCCGTTCCGGGTTGGCGGCGGCCAGATCGCGCGTTTCCAGCGGATCGTCATGCAGGTTGAACAGCCCCCACGGTGCCATCTGCGCCGTCGGCCCGGCCTTCACCAACCGCCGCAGCTTCCAGATGCCGTCTACATAGGCGGCCTGGTTATGCAACTCCACGCCGTAGGTCGCGCGCGGCACACCGTCGGCCTCGCCGCTGAAATAGCGCTTGAAGCTGACGCCGACCATCGGCAGCGTCGGTTTGGCCTTCAGCGGTTTGTTGGCGTCGATGCCGGCATAGTCATACAACGTCGGGGCGATGTCATACACCGCCATCGGCGTGCGGTCGATGCCGCCGCGCCCCTTCAGCCGCGGCGCGGAGATGATGAAATCGGTATTGATGCCGCCCTGTGCGCTGGTGGTTTTGTGGTAGTTGGCGTACGGCGCATTGCTGACGTTGGCCCAGTGCGGCCCGTAAGAGATGAACGATCCCTTGCGGCCGAGGTTGGCGTAACTGTTGTCGAACTGCCGCCAATACTCCGGCTTCGAGCCGTAGTAGAAGCCGCTGGCCGGGTTAGCGCCGTTGTCGGTGGCGAACACGATCACCGTATTTTGGTCGCGGCCGGTCTGCTTCAGGGTGTTCAGCACCGCGCCGACCTGATCGTCCATATAGGCAATCATCGCCGCGTATACCTGCATGGTCTTGGCTTCATATTTTTGCTGCTCGGGCGTCAGCGCGTTCCAGGCCTTATCCAACGCCAGCGTCGGCATCGGCGTGCGATCGGAAATCAACCCCAGCGCCTTCAGGCGCTGAATGCGCTGCTGATAGGCCTGCTGATAGCCGGCGTCGTATTTGCCGTCGAATTTAGCGATCCAGTCATCCGGCGCCTGCAATGGATCGTGCGGCGCGGTGAACGCCAGATAGGCGAAGACGGGCTGATTCTGCGGTGTATCGCGGATCCACTGTTCCAGCTGATCGGCATAGGCCTTGCTGGAGTAGAAATCTTTGGGCAACGACACGCGTTTGCCGTTCAGGGTGTAGAAGGTGTGGAACGCCTCCACGGTGCCCAGCGGTTTCGCATCGTCGAAATGGCTGGTGCCGCCGCCCATGAAGGCGAAGGCGCGCTCGAAGCCGCGATCGGTCGGTTTGGCGCCGTCGACATAGCCCAGGTGCCATTTGCCCGCCATCATGGTGGCGTACCCCGCATCGCGAAAGCGCTCCGGCAATGTGGTCACGCGGTCGGTCAGCCGCATTTCATAGCCCGGCTGCGCCGCGGTGCTCTCATACCACCACATGCCGCCCATGCCGGCCTGCTGGTTGGTGTTGCCGGTCATCAACATCGACCGCGCCGGCGCCGACATCGGCGAGGTGTAGTACTGGCTCATGCGCACGCCCCGTTCGGCCAGCGCCTGCAGGTTGGGGGTCGGTATCTCGCCGCCGAACGGGCTGATGTCGGAGTAGCCCATGTCGTCCACCAGAATGATCAGCACATTAGGGCGATCGGCGTCCGCCCCCTGTGCCAGGCCCGATAAGGCACCGCTCAACGCCACCGCCAACGTTTTTTTCTGCATCGTTCGTTCCCCGTATGGTCATGCGGACTGAACAACCCGACGCCTCAGCCCGAGAAAGGTCATCATTTTTTCGTCTTATACGTTTGGCGCCGCCTGGCGCTATCTTCAATTCGCAGTGTAGGAAGCGGTGGAAAAGCCTGGCTATCGTTCTTAAGAACGAGGGGCGGCGACGGTCGCGCCGGTTGTAGCACGCGCCGGGCGGCGAGGGCTTCGTCCAGGCAAGCATTCAAAAGCGCTGTAAATTCAGCGGGAAAAGCGGCGAACTATTTCATTAACCTATTAATGAAAATCGCGAAAAATCCGCCCTAAAAAGCCCTGATAAACGCAGTGTCATCTTGTTATTTATGTGTTTTATTGCAATCGGCCTCACGTTGTTAATATGTTTTTATTGTGTTGCCAAATTGCTACAACTATGCTTGTATCGTTCATATATTGACCGCCAACATTCTCCAGATTGAACGATAAAGGGAGGAATACGAATCATGCACAGCACCGCATCCGATGCCTTTATCAACAGTTGTTTGGCGACCATTACGCACCTGATCCCGGTGTCCGCCGGGGTGTTTTATCTGGTCGATCGCGACCTGCGGCCGGATCACTACATCCTGCACGGCATGCCCGATAAAACGCATCAGCAGTACCTGAACCACTTCCAGCAGATAGACCCGCTGCAGCCGGCCAATTTCCATCGCCAGGACATCACCATGGTCGGCATGAGCCCGGCGGCGATCGCCGGCAACCGCCGCTATTACCACGACTTTATGCTGCCGAACGACATGCGCGACATGACGGAGATCTTCATCCGCCAGCGCAAGCGCATCGTCGCCGGGGTATCGCTGATCCGCGATACGCCGTTTACTGACGTGGAGCGCGGCCGCCTGCGCGCGGTGCTGCCGCTGATCGAGCTAGCGACGCGCGATCTGCTGCCCGACGGCGAGGCGCAGCTGTTGACCGCCAAAGAGCAAGAGATCGTCAACCTGGTTCGCGAAGGCGCCAGCAATAAGCGCATCGCCCTGAAGCTGGGCATTTCGCTGTCCACGGTGAAAACCCATATGCGCAATATTTTCGCCAAAACCGACGTGGTGAACCGCACCGAACTGGTCGCCGGCGGCTTTCTCGCCCACGGTTAACGCCCGATAACGGCCGCCGCTGCCGACGGCCGGAAAATAACGCCAAAACGTATTCGCCATTTATGGCGCGGCCTCCCCCTGCCCGCAATCGGGCCGGGCGGGATATTTCATCGTCACTCAACGCTTGGGGAAAAGGTTTATGTCCAGTGATTCGGTTTCCGCGCCCGCCGTCGGCGCGGCGCTCCCCTGCCCGCCGCGGCTGTTGACCGCCATTATCGTCTTCGCCGCCATCGCGCCGGGCATTCTGATGACCGCCCCCGCCGTGGCCGCCCAGCTCGCTACTCAGTGGCAGCTCGGCCCGGCGCAGATCGGCCACCTGTTCTCCACCGAACTCGGCGCCATGAGCCTGGCCACGCTGCCGGCGTGGTGGTGGATCGGGCGCATCAACTGGCGGCGGGTCGCTACGCTGTCGGCGCTGGTGTTTATCGCCGGCAACCTGGCTTCGGCGCTGGTGCAAGATTTTACCTTGCTGCTACCGCTGCGCTTTATCGCCTCGCTGGCGGGCGGCACCCTGATGATCCTGTGCATCACCTGCGCTGCCGGCACCGCCAATCCCAGCCGCGTCTATGCCTTCTGGGTGCTCGGCCAGCTGGTGCTGGGCGCGGTCGGGCTGCTGGTGCTGCCACCGCTGTTTGCGCACTTCGGCCTGATGGCGGTCTACCTGATTTTGGCCGCCATCATGCTGTGCTGCCTGCCGCTCATCCCGGCGTTCCCCAACGGTTTCACCGCCGCCCGCACCGCCCGCAGCGGCCCCGCCGCCTCGCTGGCGCGCAAGCTGTGCGCCGTGCTGGCGGTGCTGACCTTTTACATCAGCCTGAGCGCGGTCTGGACCTTTATCGGCGGCATCGCCGCCGGCGCCGGGCTGTCGCCGGCCCACAGCGGCCAGGTGCTGGCCGTCGCCACCTTGCTCGGCATCGTCGGCGCGGGGGCCGCGGCGCTGATCGGCGCGCGCTTCGGCGGCGGACGCCTGATCGTGCTGGGGTACGCCCTGCTGCTGGCCAGCGTGGCGCTGCTGACGGGCCAGCCCCTGCTCCTGCGCTTCGCCCTGGCCGCCCTGCTGTTCAAATTCACCTGGACCTTCGTGCTGCCGTTCATTCTGGCGCGGGTCGCCGGGCTGGATAACGACGGCAAGCTGATGAACGGCATCAACCTGGTGATCGGCGGCGGCATGGCCATCGGCCCGACGCTGGCCGGCTCTCTGATCGAATCTTCCGGCGGTTTCAACGCCTTGCTGTTTGGCGCGCTGGGCTGCGCGCTGCTGTCGCTGCTGTTGATTTCGCTGGCTTCACCGCGCGCACCGCGCCGTATAACAGGAGGAGAAAGGTGAAAAGAACAACCGGTTTCTTGTTTGATGAACGCTGTTTCTGGCACAGCACCGGCCTGCACGCCACCACCCTGCCGGTCGGCGGCTGGGTGCAACCGCCCTCGGGCGCCGGCCATGCCGAATCGCCGGAAACCAAACGGCGTATGAAGAACCTGATGGACGTATCCGGCCTGTCGCGCCAGCTCACCCTGCTGAGCGCCGAACCGGCGACGGAAGAAGACCTGCTGCGCATCCACCCCGCCCACTACCTGCAGCGCTTCAAACAGGTGAGCGACAGCGGCGGCGGCCTGCTGGGGGAGGAAGCGCCGCTGGGGCCGGGCAGCTATGAAATCGCCAAACTCTCCGCCGGGCTGGCCTGCGCGGCGGTGGAGGCGGTGCTGCAGGGCGAGCTGGATAATGCCTATGCGCTGTCGCGCCCGCCGGGCCACCACTGCCTGCCGGATCAATCGATGGGCTTCTGCTTCCTGGCCAATATTCCCATTGCCATCGAGCGCGCCAAGGCCCGCTACGGCCTCGGCAAAGTCGCGGTGCTCGACTGGGACGTGCACCACGGCAACGGCACCCAGCACATCTATTGGCAGCGCGGCGACGTGCTGACGCTGTCGCTGCATCAGGACGGTTGCTTCCCGGCGGGCTATTCCGGCGAGCAGGATCGCGGCGAGGGCGCCGGGGCGGGCTGCAACGTTAACGTGCCGATGCTGGCCGGCGCCGGCGACGACGGCTACCTGCACGCCATGCGGCGCATCATCATCCCGGCGCTGGAAAAATTCGAGCCGGAGCTGATCATTGTCGCCTGCGGTTACGACGCTAACGCCCTCGATCCGCTGGCGCGCATGCAGCTGCACAGCGACAGCTTCCGTGCCATGACCGCGCTGGTGCAGGACGCCGCCGACCGGCTGTGCGGCGGCAAACTGGTGATGGTGCATGAAGGCGGCTACGCCGAATCCTACGTGCCGTTCTGCGGGTTGGCGGTGATGGAACAGCTAAGCGGCGTGCGCACTGAAGTGCAGGATCCGCTGCTGGCGTTCATCCAGCAACAGCAGCCGCGCGACGCCTTCAACCGCTTCCAGCGCGAAGCGCTCGACGCGTTGGCGCGCCAGTTCGGCCTGTAATCCCCCTCTCTGCGGGCGCCGCACCCGGCGCCCCTGACAACCTCGCCGCCAGCCGCTACGCTGAAAGGCAACCCTACCACCATGAGAACAATAACATGTCCGAACAAACCGTCAGCTTTATCAAAGGCCGTCACGGCGACATCGCCGTGCACGACTGGGGAAACGACAAGCCGCGCTATCTGGCGCTGCTGGTGCACGGCTACGGCGAGCACCTCGGCCGCTATCAATACGTGGCGCGCACGCTGCAGGCGCAGGGCGCGCGGGTGTTCGGCCCCGACCATCTCGGCCACGGCCTGTCGCAGGGCGAGCGCGTGCTGATCGAAGATTATGACGCCGTGGTCGACGACGTGCAGCGCGTGGTCAGCCATTTCCGGCAGCAATACCCCACCTTGCCGCTGGTGGTGATCGGCCACTCGATGGGCGGCATGATCGCCACCCGCTACGTGCAGCGCCATGGCGAGGAGGTACGCGCGCTGGTGCTGTCCGGCCCGCTGCTCGGCGACAGAACGGCGATTTCCGATCTGGCTGAACTGCCGACGATCCCCGACGCGCCGCTGGATACCGCGACCCTGGCGCGCGATCCGGCGGTTGGCGCGGCGTATCAGGAAGATCCGCTGGTGTGGCACGGGCCGTTCAAGCGTCCCACCCTGCGCGCCATGCAGCGGATCCTCGCCGCCATCAACGCCGGGCCGGGCTTCGGCGCGCTGCCCACGCTGTGGATCCATGGCGACGACGATCGGCTGGTGCTGATGAGCGAAACGCAAACCGCGCTCAATCGTCTGCGCGGCGACGATTTCGAACGGATGATCAATGCGGGCGGGCGGCACGAGAGCTTTAACGAAACCAATAAGGATCAGATCCTCAAGCGGGTGACTGATTTTATTACGCGGACGTTAGGCTAAGGCGCTCCCCCTCGGCATTCAGCCTGCTGAGGGGGGCATGACGGCGTCAGCCTTCGACGATGGCGAGGTAGTGTTTGACGAAGCGATCCGAGGTGATGTCCCAGCGCACCGGGGTGCCTTTCTCGACGAACCAGGAATCGCCGGCCTGATACTGCACCGATTCGCCGGTGCGTTCGTTGGTCAGGGTCGCGCTGCCTTCCCACACCGTAGCGTGCTCGGCGAACGGATACTCCATCACGAAGCTGCCGCGGGTGCAGCTGAACACGCCGCAGTTCAGGTTGTCGGTCGGTTCGCCGAAGATGCTGGCCACGCCGACGTTTGGCGTGCCGGCGATCACCGTGGCGCCCAGGTTGCTGACGCTGCCGATCTCCAGCAGTTCTGGCAGCGGTTGTTTAAGCAATAACGGTTTCATGAGATTCTCCTCTGAGGGTTAACGGCGGCCTTTCCAGTAGCCGGATGTCTGGTGCCAAACCTTACCGGCGGTGGTCATCACCCGCCGCAGCTTGTCCTTGCCGAAGATGTTGACGTGCGGGATCGAGCTCATCAGATCGTACCGATCGGATCCTTCGCTCATGCCCTCCGCCAGCACCTTGCACACGATGTGGCTCGGCGTCACGCCGAAGCCGGAGTAGCCCTGCACGTAAAACACGTTGTCGCGATCCGGCAGCGTGCCGATCTGCGGGAACAGGTTGGCGCTACAGCACAGCGGGCCGCCCCAGGCCAGATCGATCTTCACGTCTTTCAGGTACGGGAACACCTTCAGCATCAGGTTGCGGTTCCAGGCCTTGAGATCCGATGGGAAATATTCGATCAGGCGGGTGGCGCTGCCGAACAGCAGCCGGTTCTCGTTGGTCACCCGGTAATAATCGATCACCGGGCGGATGTCGCTGTAGGCGCCGCGGATCGGGCTGATCTGACGGATCAGATCGTCAGACAGCGGCTCGGTGGCCAGCTGGAAGGCGTAGGTATTGATGGTCTTGCGGTAGATCTGCGGCTCCATGCCGTTGAGAAAGCCGTTGCAGGCCCACAGCATCTTGTTGGCGCGCACAGAGCCCATGGCGGTGCGCACCGTGATGCGCGGGCCATACTCCACGTTGAGCACGCTGCTGTTCTCGAAGATTTTCACCCCGTAGCCGCTCAGCGCCTTGGCCTCGCCCAGCAACAGGTTAAGCGAATGCACGTGGCCGCCGCCCATGTGTTTCAGCGCGCAGGTGTAGGCGTCGGAGCCCACCACCTGCTTCACCTCCGCCCCGGTGTAGAGCTCAATCTCCTCCTGCGGCGCTACCGCCTTGAACTCCTTCAGCCAGCCGCGCAGGGTCTTCTCCTGGCGTGCGTTGCTGCCGAGATAGCCGTAGCCGAAGCAGAAGTCGGCGTCGATGTCATATTTCTTGATGCGCTCGCGGATAATGCCGGCGCCGAGGTTACTGATTTTGAAGATGGTTTCCAGCCCGGCCGGGCCAACGTGGCGCTTGATCTTCTCCAGATCGTGGCCGATGCCGGCCATCACCTGGCCGCCGTTGCGTCCGGTGCCGCCGTAACCCAGATAGCGGCCTTCGAGAATGGCGATGTTGGTGATGCCCTTCTCCGCCAGCTCCAGCGCGGTGTTGATGCCGGAGAAGCCGCCGCCGATGATCACCACGTCGACGTCCAGATCCTCTTCCAGCGTCGGGAAGCGCAGATCGTATTTTTTGGTCGCCGCGTAGTAGGTTAAGGACTCGATTTCGTTGTTCACTGCCGCACTCCCGATTGCCTATGCCATGACATCGGATTATCGGGAGCAGTGGGATCGTTCGCTATGTCCCCTTAGGGACATTCGCTACAAAAAATTAACATTCACGCGCTGCGCCGCTGCGGGGCGGTCAGCAGCAGGCTAAACAACTCGGCCTGCGAGCCGATGTTCAGCTTGCCGTAGATGTTCTTGCGGTGATTTTTTACCGTGCCGAGGCTGATGAACAGCCGGTCGGCAATCTGCTGCGAACCGCAGCCGGCGAGGATCAGATCGACGATCTCGCGCTCGCGCGGCGTCAGCAGATAACGCGCCTGCCCGCCGTCGTTGTTCACCGTCGCGGCCTCGGCCGGCGCCGCCACCACCTCACCGTGCAGCCGCGCCACGCTTTTCACCAGCGTCAGCGCACTGCGCAGATCCGCCCGCTGCGGATAGCGTACCGTCACCGTGCGGCGCGCCGAGCCGAAGAACACCCCCAGCCCGCGCTCCGGCGTCAGCTGCAGTAGCACGCCGGCCTCGTCGTGCCAGCCGGTCTTGCGATAAAAATTACGGTAATAATCGCTGTGATAAAACCCGCAGGGCGCCAGCTGGCGCAGCGTGAGCACCTCGCCTTCGCCGCCGTCGCTCAGCGCGCGGTAAAACGGATCCTGCAGGTAGGCGCCCTGTTGGTAGATCTGGTTGACCGCATCGCTGTTTTCCCGCTCGGTTTTAATCAGGCAGCGCGGCGGCCGGCCGCGTTCGAAGGCATAGACGATGGCGTTGTCGAAGGCGAAAAACCCTTCCAGCCAGCTCAACAGGCTGGGATAAAAGCGTGGGCTGGCCACCGCATCGATCACCGCAGACAAGCGTTCAACCTGAATTTCCATACCCGCCTCGCCATTATTAATACATTAACAATCTACCGATTTCGGATGGTGTTGGCCGCATGAAGGCCGGTACTGTTAAAAAAAGCATCCGCAGCGCCGAAATGCAAGAGCGCGATCGTTTACATGTTAAACAACTCACAGGTTGCCGCGGCGGGGAAAGCGGTGGCCGCTCCGCGCCCGCTGGCTTATGCTGTGGCATCGCGCTCTGCAACGTCGTCAAGGAGACCTCATGTCCGTCAGCCACATCATCGCCAACCGCCAGACCTGGTTCGGCCACGGCAGCATCCAGCAACTGCCGCCGCTGCTGCTTGCCGATCCGCAGCCGACGCTGCTGTTCAGCTGCCGATCTTTTCTCAACGGCCCGGTGTACGCCGGCCTGCGCGAATCGCTGACGCCGCTGCTTATCGGCACGGAGATCGTCAGCCACGAGGCGTCGCCGCAGGAAATAGACGCCTGGGTGGCGCGCTGGCGCGGCCAGGCGCGGCGCGTGGTGGCCATCGGCGGCGGCAGCGTCCTGGACGCCGCCAAGGCGTTCTCCGCGCTGGTGGAGCATCCGCTGCCGACGCTGCGCTATATGGAAAAAGTCGGCGACAGCAAAATCAGCGGCGCCACCCTGCTGCTGATCGCCATTCCCACCACCGCCGGCACCGGCAGCGAGGTGACGCAGAACGCGGTGATCACCGATACCCAGGTCAGCAAAGTGAAGGCCTCGCTGCGCCACAATAACTTCGTGCCGCACACCGCCATTCTCGATCCGCAGCTGCTGGCGGGCGCGCCGGACAAAGTATTGGCCTACTGCGCCATCGACGCCTTCACCCACCTGTTCGAGGCCTATCTGTCGAAAACCGCCGGCGCCATGACGCGCGACATGTCGCTGAACGGCATACGCCACTTCCTCGCCGCCTGGCCGGCGCTCAACCGCAGCGATGCGGCGCGCGAAGCGATTATGCAAGCTTCGTACCTCGGGGGGCTGACGCTGAGCGCCGCCGGGCTGGGGGTGATCCACGGCATCGCCGGCGAGATCGGCGCGCTGCGCGACTACCACCACGGCCAGGTCTGCGGCCGCCTGCTGCTGCCGTTCCTCGCCCTGCTGGAGAGCAGCGAGCAGCCGCAGCAACGCGCACTGATGGCCGAGCTGGCCGCGCGCCTGTACCCGCACTGGCAGGGCAGCCCGGAGAGCTACCTGACCGATTTCATCACCCGCCACACCATTGCGCCGTTCTGGCAGGACGATTTGCCGATTTCCGGCCAGGAATTGGCGGTCGCTCTGGAGAAATCCAACAGCAAGAATTCCTGGATCGACTATGCGCCGGCGCAGCGGCAACGGATGATCGAAGAGGCGTTTCGCGTCGAATGATTATATAATCAGATCAACGCACTAGCAGGAGTTAAGAAAATGGGCATCATCGGCTGGATCTTCGCCGGCATCGCGGTCGGCATCCTGGTCGGCGCGCTGATCAGGATCTTCGGCAAGAAGAAAGAGCAGTAAGCGTCACGCTGTTCCGTGGGCCGCCAGCAGGCACTCATGGAACAGCTTCACCACCCGCTGTGGCACCGGCGAGCGGCGCAGCACGCTGGAATATTCGCAGTGATAGCGGAACAGCGCCGGTTTGATCGCCCGCATCATATTCTGCGCCACGAAAAACGCCGCATAGTGATCCGGCAAAAAGCCGACGTATTTGCCGGACAGGATCAGCGTGGCGATCGACTCCTGCGCGAACCCCGTCGCCTTGCGATGCAAATGTTGCTGCAGGCTCAGTTCCATATTCGGCGAATGATAGCCTAATCCGGCGAAGGCATAATTGTGCAGCAGATCCCAATTTAATGTTTCATGGGGGCCGGAAAATAATTCATGCTGCGCGCCGCAATATAAGAACATCCTCTCACTGAATAACGAATGATAAGATAAACTTTCCGCGCTGCGGTGCATGGGAATAACACCAACCTGAAATTGCCCGTCAATGACGCCGCGTTCAATGGTATTAATCGGCTCCACGTACATTTGCAAAGAAACCTCCGGCGCACGCTCGCTGAATAACGCGATGGCCCGGCCGATCTGCGCCTGCGGATTACTGACCGTATGGTCGAATATCGCCACGTGCAGCTGCCCGCCCATGCGCTGGTGCACCTCGTCCACCCCGCGCCGGAACGCCTCGGTGGCCGCCAGCAGGTTGACCGTTTCCTGGTAGATCAACAGTCCCTCGTCGGTGACTGCAAAGCCCTCGCGCCCGCGCTGGCACAGCGTCAGGCCCAGCCGCTGCTCCAGATCCTTGATGTGTTTGCTGATGGTCGACAGGCTGATGTTCAGTTCCAATTCGGCGGCGCTCATGCCGCCGCAGTCGACCACGGCCTTGAATACCCGCAGCAAACGCAGATCCATATCCGACAATTGCCCTAACAGCGCGCGCTTTTTTACTTGCATAAAACCTTAAGTAAGTTTCGACATATGATTATTCACAGTAGAGAACAAGCGGTACATAGTCAATTTCGCACAACAATTCGTTAACAAATCGGTTTATTTCATTAATCGCTCTTATTTTCCTGTTCGGAGGAAAACATGGCCGCTGAAAATCACCCGCTAAATAGTCTCGATGCCGAAGGGTTAGAGGCCCATTGGATGCCTTTTACCGGTAACCGTAATTTTAAAGCGCAGCCGCGCATCATTACTCAAGCCGCGGAGGCGTATTACACCAGCCATGACGGCAGAAAGATTTTCGACGGCCTGTCCGGATTATGGTGTTGCGGATTGGGGCACGGCCGGCAGGAAATCACCGACGCCGCCCAGCGCCAGCTGGCGACGCTGGATTACTCGCCGGCGTTTCAGTTCGGCCACCCGCTGTCGTTCGAACTGGCCAACAAGATCAAGGCACTGACGCCGGTGGGGCTGGATTACGTGTTCTTCACCGGCTCAGGATCGGAAGCGGCGGACACCTCGCTGAAAATGGCGCGCGCTTACTGGCGCGCCAAAGGCCAGGCAGGCAAAACCTGCTTTATCGGCCGGGAAAAGGGCTATCACGGCGTTAACTTCGGCGGTATCTCGGTCGGCGGCATCGCCGGCAACCGCAAGACGTTCGGCGCCGGCGCCGAGGCGGACCACCTGCCGCACACCCTGCTGGCCGGCAACGCCTTTTCGCGCGGCATGCCGCAACAGGGGGCGGAGCTGGCGGAAGAGCTCAACCGCATCATCGCGCTGCGCGACGCCTCAACGATCGCCGCGGTGATCGTCGAACCCTTCTCCGGCTCCGCCGGGGTGATCGTGCCGCCGGTCGGCTACCTGCAGCGCCTGCGCGAAATCTGTACCCAGCATGACATCCTGCTGATCTTCGACGAAGTGATCACCGCCTTCGGCCGCTGCGGCGCGATGACCGGCGCCGAGGCGTTCGGCGTCACGCCGGACATCATGAACATCGCCAAACAGGTGACCAACGGCGCGCAGCCGATGGGCGCGGTGGTGGTGCGGCCGGAGATCTACCACACCTTCATGAACGGCGGCGAGCCGGACTACCAGCTCGAATTCCCGCACGGCTACACCTACTCCGCCCACCCGGTCAGCTGCGCGGTCGCGCTGGCGACGCTGGACATCCTGCAGCGCGAACAGATGGTGGAGCGCGTACAGGCGCTGGCGCCCTACTTCGAGCGCGCGGTGCACAGCCTGCAGGGAGCCAAACACGTCGCCGACATTCGCAACATCGGCCTGGCGGCCGGCATTACGCTGGCGGCGCGGCCGGGCGAACCGGCGCGGCGTCCCTTCGAGGCGGCGATGCGCTGCTGGGAAAGCGGATTTTACGTGCGCTACGGCGGCGACACCCTGCAGCTGGCGCCGCCATTCATCAGCAGCGAAGCGCAGATCGATGCGCTGATCAACGCCGTGGGCGACGCCCTCAACGCCACCGAATAAGGAGAGAACCATGACCATCACCCATTGGATCAACGGCGAGCCCGCCGCCGGGGGCGAACGCAGCCAGCC
Organism: Serratia sp. CY47444; assembly: GCF_052168635.1. NCBI lineage: Bacteria > Pseudomonadati > Pseudomonadota > Gammaproteobacteria > Enterobacterales > Yersiniaceae > Serratia > Serratia sp. CY47444. The sequence continues at coordinate 31,471 of NZ_JBJNMH010000020.1, read as the reverse complement.
GGTTTACGACCCGGCCACCGGCCAATCGGCGCAGGAGGTGCAGCTGGCCGACCGCGCCACGGTGGAGCGCGCCATCGCCGCCGCCGAACAGGCCTATCCCGCCTGGCGCGATACCCCGCCGCTGAAGCGCGCGCGCATCATGATGAAGCTCAAGGATCTGCTGGAGCAACATGCCGACGCCGTCTGCCAATTGATCACCGCCGAGCACGGCAAAGTGCTCAGCGACGCCCTGGGCGAACTGCAGCGCGGCATTGAGAATATCGAATACGCCAGCTATGTGCCGGAACTGCTGAAGGGCGAACACAGCAAAGAGGCAGGCCCGGGCATCGACAGCTGGAGCGAGTTTCAGCCGCTGGGGGTGGTGGCGGGCATCACCCCGTTCAACTTCCCGGCGATGGTGCCGCTGTGGATGTGGCCAATGGCGGTCGCCTGCGGCAATACCTTCGTGCTGAAGCCTTCCGAGCGCGTGCCTTCCGCCGCGCTGTATATCGCCCGGCTGGCGGCGGAGGCCGGGCTGCCACCGGGGGTGCTCAACGTGGTCAACGGCGATCGTGAAGCGGTGGAGACGCTGCTGCATGACGGGCGCGTCAAAGCGATCAGCTTCGTCGGTTCGACGCCGGTGGCGGAACACATCTATCACACCGGCTGCGCGCAGAACAAACGGGTGCAGGCGTTGGGCGGCGCCAAAAACCACGCGGTGGTGCTGCCGGACGCCGACATCTCCGGCGCGGTCGGCGCGCTGATGGGTGCCGCCTTCGGCTCCTGCGGCCAGCGCTGCATGGCCATCCCGCTGGTGGTGGCGGTGGGCGACGGCACCGCCGACGCGCTGATCGCCGGGCTGCGGCAACAGATGGCCGCCATGCGCGTCGGCCCCGGCAGCGACAGCCGCAACGACATGGGGCCGCTGGTGACCCAACAGCATTATCAGAAGGTAAAAGGCTATATCGATCAGGGCGTGGCCGAAGGCGCCGAGCTGCTGGTGGACGGCCGCGAACTGAGCGTGATCGGCGCCGACGGCCGCCCCAGCCAGGGGTATTTCCTCGGCCCGACGCTGTTCGATCGCGTGACGCCCGGCATGCGCATCTATCAGGAAGAGATCTTCGGCCCGGTGCTCGGCGTGGTGCGCGCGGCATCGCTGCCGGAGGCGATGGCCATGATCGACGCACACGAATACGGCAACGGCACCTGCCTGTTCACCCGCGACGGCGAAGCGGCGCACTACTTTTCCAGCCGCATTCAGGTCGGCATGGTGGGGATCAACGTGGCGCTGCCGGTGCCGGTGGCCTACCACTCGTTCGGCGGCTGGAAGCGCTCGCTGTTTGGCGATCTGCACGCCTACGGCCCGGACGCCGTCAGGTTCTACACCAAACGCAAGACCGTGACCCAGCGCTGGCCGGCCTCCGGCGATGCCCGCCGCGCCAGCTTCAGCTTCCCGTCGGGGCAGGGGTAACACATAAGAACAATAAACTTCCGGGGAGCAACGCTCCCCGGCATTTAGCGCGCTCCATTTGATTCCTGCGTACAGCCTGTGCAGCAAAACAATAACTCACTCACACGTTAATGGAGTCGTTATCCCATGAAAGAGTCCGCCCCTGAACACACCTTCAAAGGCAATCTCAGCGTCCTCGACGTGGTGATGATCACCGCGTCCGGCGTGACGCCGGCCAGTTCGATCTTCGTTATCGCGCCGCTGGCGATCGCCAACGCCGGCAGCGGCGCCTTTCTGTCGTTTCTGATCGCCGCCTGCGTCGCCGCCGCCATCGCGTTGTGCTATGCCGAGCTCGGCGCCGCACACCCCAGCGCCGGCGGCGAATACAGCATCATCAAGCGCCTGTTCGGCACCCTGTGCGGGTTGCAGACCTACCTGTTTATCCTCAGCGCCTCGCTGTTCGTGCCGGCGGTACTGGCCACCGGCGCGGTGCCTTACCTGAATACCGCGCTGGGCACCTCATTCGACGCCTCCACCGCCGGCATGATCACCGTGCTGATCGGCGGCGCCTGCGCCATTTTCAACATCAAGGCCAACGCCCTGCTGACCGGCGCCTTTCTGGTGGTGGAAGTGGCGGTGCTGGCGCTGATCGCCTGGCTCGGCTTCAGCCACCCGCATCAGAGTACGGAGATCCTCACCGCGCCGGTGATGCTGGACGCGCAGGGCAGCCTGGCGCCGGTTTCGCTGCCGCTGATCGTCGCCATGGTCGGGGTCGCGCTGTTCTCCTACAACGGCTACGGCGCGGCGGTGTACATGGCGGAAGATATGCGCGAGCAGGGCAAACCGATGGCGGTCGCGATCATGCTGACGCTGGTCATCGTGGTGCTGGTGGAACTGGTGCCGTTCACCGCCCTGCTGATCGGCTCGCCGTCGCTGGCGGAGATGGCCAAACAGGCCGATCCGGTCGGCTACGTGGTCACCCAGCTCGGCGGCCCGACGCTGGCGCGGGTGGTGAGTGGCGCAATCTATCTGTCGGTGTTCAACGCCATTATCGCCATCGTGGCGCAGTTCAGCCGCATGATGTTCGCCAGCGGACGTGATGGCTTCTGGCTGCCGGCGTTCAACCGGGCGCTGAAAATCATCCACCCGCGCTTCGGCACCCCCTGGATCGCCACCCTGCTGTTCGGCGTGCCCTCGGCGCTGCTGGCGTTTTGCTCCGATCTCGAATCGCTGACCTCGTTCACCGTGATCCTGCTGCTGCTGGTGTACATCATCATGGCGGTGGCGGCGCTGATCAGTCGCCGTCGCCGCCACTTCCACCATCCGTACCTGATGCCGCTGTGGCCGTTGCCGGTGGTGGTGGCACTGCTGTGCTGCCTGTACGTGCTGTGGACGATTTTGATCGCCAGCAGCCTGAAAGACTTTATTATCATTGCCGGCATCATCGGCTTCGGGCTGGCGCTAAACCATCTGCGCGGCCGCCAGACGGCGCCCTTGGCCGCCCCCTCAATAGAAGGAGAATAACCATGACGCAGCGCGCTCAGGATCTGGGCATCATCATCGGACAGGGCACGCCCGGCCCGCTGAACGCCATCACCGACGTGCCCGGCGTGCGCGTCGGCCATGCCAGCATTCATGCCGATTTAGCGGACGGGCGCAGCGTGCGCACCGGCGTGACGGTGATCGAACCGCGCCCCGGCTCCGCCCGCCACGCCCCCTGCTTTGCCGGCGTGCACGTGCTGAACGGCAACGGCGACGCCACCGGCCTGGAATGGGTACGCGAAGCGGGCCTGCTGACCAGCCCGATCGCCTTCACCAACACCCACAGCGTGGGCGTGGTGCGCGATGCGCTGATCGCGCTGGAGCGTGAAGCGCTGCCCGCGAGCGACAATGCGGTGTACTGGAATATGCCGGTGGTGATGGAAACCTTCGACGGCCTGCTCAACGACATCAACGGCTTTCACGTCAAGGCTGAGCACGTGCGCCAGGCACAGCAGGCGGCTCAAGGCGGCTTGCCGCAGGAAGGCGCGGTCGGCGGCGGCAGCGGCATGATCTGCCATGAGTTCAAAGGCGGCAGCGGCACCGCGTCGCGCCGCTTGCCCGCCGATCAGGGCGGCTGGACGGTGGGCGCCATCGTGCAGGCCAACCACGGCAAGCGCGAGTCGTTGCTGGTCGGCGGTTACCCGGTGGGCCGGCATCTGGGGCATCTCCCCTCGCCGTTCACGCCGCAGTTGCCGCATCCCGGCATGGGCTCCATCGTGGTGGCGCTGGCGACCGACGCGCCGCTGCTGCCGCACCAGTGCGCGCGGCTGGCGCAGCGCGCCAGCATCGGCATCGCCCGCACCGGCGGCGGCACCGAGGATTCGAGCGGCGATATCTTTATCGCCTTCGCCACCGGCAACGACGGCCTGCCGCCCGCCGACTACGCCAATAAAGGCGATTTCACCACACCGCTGCGCATGGTGAACAACGACTACATTTCGGCGCTGTTCGCCGCGACGGCGGAAGCGGTGGAAGAGGCGATCGTCAATGCGCTGCTGGCGGCCAATACCGTCAGCGGCAACGGCCACCGGGCGGAAGGGTTAAGCGCCGAACAGCTGGTGACGGCGCTGGAGAAAGCCGGCTGGCGGCGGTAAAAAAACACAGGGCGCGGAGGTTAACCGCGCCCTGATTATCAGGATCCACCGCCCGGCTTGGGTGTCGGGTAGTCGTAATCCAGCCGCAACGGTTCGGCGTAGACGCTGTTCCACAGCTGTTGGTACAGCTGGTCCAACCGCCCGCTCATCGCCGCGCTGTGCATCACCAGCTCCAGATTGCGCGAGTTGTCCAGATAGCCGCCGGTCCAGTTGCTGGTGCCCACCCAGGCAATCTCATCGTCGATGGTCATCAGCTTGCTGTGGATCACGCGGGCAAACGGAATGAAGCCGCTGCTGGCCGGCGGAATGGTCACCACCTTGATCTGCACGTTCGGCACCAGCGCCAGGCTCTTCAGCCAGGCGATATCCGGCTTTTTGGTGTTCCAGTTGGCCACCATCAGCTCGATCTGCACGCCGCGCGCCGCCGCGCTGCGCAGCGCGTTGTCGATCACCGCGTAGAAGGGGCGACTGCGCTCCGGGCCAAACGACAGTGGCGCGTAGTCCATCACCTGCACCCGCACCCGCCGTTTGGCGCCGGCCAGCAAGCACGGCAGCTCGGCCTGCGAGTCAATCACCCCCGCCGGGTTGTAGGCCCGCGGGCTGGCCACCAGATAGTTGCCCTGCGGCGGCGCCGTCGGCGGCGAATCGGGCAACGCCGGCACCGGCTTATCCTGCGCCAGCAGCGCCTGCGCCCGCCAGTCCTGTTCGAAGATCGCCTGGATCTGCCCCACCACTTTAGCATCGCTGATGCGCAGCCCGGTTTCGTGAATATGCTCCAACGCGCGCCAGTCGAAATTCTGGCTGCCGACAAACGCCTGCTCGCCGTCCACCAGCAGATATTTGGCGTGCAGGATGCCGCCGCTCAGCTTCTGGTAAGGAATGATGCGCAGCTCCAGATTGGGGATCGCCTTCAGCTGTTCCAGCGTTTCGGCGGTAGAAATGCGAATGCCCTTCTCTTCCACCAAAAAGCGGATTTTCACCCCGCGCTCACCGGCCGCCTTCAGGTGCTGCAGCACACCGTCCAGCAGCGAACCGTCCTGATTCGCCACGTAAAACTGCCCCAGGTCGATGCGGGTTTTCGCCGCGTCGAACATCTCGCGCCACACCTCGGCGGTGTTGCGCAGGTCGTCGGCCTGCAGCGCGGTTTCCACCGGCGCGGTGTACACCAGCTCATAGCCGGGAATAGCAAAACGCGCCGCAGCGCTCTGGCTCAACATCAACAAACAACCGCCCCACAATGCCGTATAAAGGCGGCCGAGCGGCCGCCGTACTGGATGGCCATTAGGCATAGCGCGGCGCTCCGCTGTCAACCCATTGTTCGCCGCTGCCGTTCTCCGGGCGGCTGGCCGGCTGACCGGCGCGGATCAGCAATACTTTCAGCAGCTCGTTGATGCGCTCCATGCGGCTCTGCAGGAAGTTGTTGGCGACCAGGCACAGCAGCGCGATGGCGATGCCCAGCCCCGTGGCATACAGCGCGGTGCCCATCCCGGCCGACACCAGGCTCGGCTCGGACACTCCCGAGGCGGCCAGCGCCTTGAAGGTTTCGATGATCCCCATCACCGTGCCGAGCAACCCCAGCAGCGGCGCGGCGGTGACCACGGTTTCCAGCAGCCACAGGCCGCGCGCCATCGGCGGCTTACTCAGCAGGTACTGGGCGTCGATCAGATCGCCGATCGCCTCGCGGTCGCCGGCGCGGTGCTTCTGCGCCAATACCGGCGCGATCACCGCCATCGGCAGGCTGTTGCGCTGGGTCAGCTCGTCCGGCAGATCGGCGGCGCGGCGTACGTCCGGCGTCAGCGCCTGCTCCAGCCGGCGCGCCTGGCGTTGGGTATAGGCGAAGTACAGCGTGCGTTCGATGATGATCACCAGCGCGATCGCCAACGCGGCGTACATCACGTAGAAAATAATGTCGTGCAACAGATTGGCGTCCATACAGGGCTCCTCTTCCCCGCCGCCGGGCAGGCGGCGGGGTATTCAGTTAAAAGGTGGCTTCCAGCGAGACGCTGAAGGTGCGTTCTTCGCCGACGTTGTAATACGGCGTGCTGGCCTTCACGCCGCCGTACGGCGCCGCGTTGAAGGTGGTGGTGCGCACCGAGGTCAGGTATTCCTTGTCAAACAGGTTGCTGATGCCAAAGCGCAGCGCGGCGCTTTTGACGATTTTCTTGTCCACGGGCAGATGCACCCCCGCCGCCAGATCGAACACCGTGCGGCCGCCGATCTTCTCGTCGTTGGTCAGATCGCCGTAGAACGCACTGACGTACTTGCCGCTGACGCTGCCGTAATACAGCCCGTCGTCATAACCCAACGTCATGTTCAGCAGGTTTTTCGGCACGTTCGGCACTTCTTTGCCGGAGGTCGGCAGCGGCTGCCCGCCGTTGCTGACGATGTCGCTCTTCTGCTTCGATTGGGTATAGGTATATGAGGTGTAGTAGTTGAAGTTATGCGGCAGTTGGCCGCTCCACTCCAGCTCCAGCCCTTTGTTCTCCACATTGCCGATGTTCATCATCTCGTAATCGCCGGCCGAGTTGGTGGTGGAGATCTGGCGATCGCTGTAGCGCATGTAGAACAGCGTGGCGCTCAGCAGCATGTCCTCTTGCTGGAAACGCCAGCCCAGTTCGTGGTTCCAGCTGAGTTCCGGCTTGGTGCTGAGCGAGTCGCCGACGTTGTACAGCACGTAGTTTGGCGGCGTGCGCATGTTGCGCGTCAGGTTGTAGAACACCTGGTTTTCCTGGTTCACCTTATAGCTGGCGCTGAAGTTCGGCAGGAATTCGTGATAGGTGGCTTTGCGCTTCTCCGGCACGTTGTACAGGCTGCCGCGGTTGTCCCCTTTGCGCTCCACGTACTGATAGGCCAGGCCGCCGACGAAGGTCCAGTCCGGCGTGGCGAACCAGGTGTCCTGCAGCCACACCTTCTGCGCCGGGGTGATGGTGTACTGGTTGCGCCCCTGCACCGTATTGCCGTTGGCGTCCTTCACCTGATCGGATCCGCCCGGTTTGCCCGAGATTTGCGCCGGATTGCCATCATCTTTGATGCTGATGAACGGTTGGGTCTGCAGCTGGCGCGCGCGCTCGTACCAGTAACCGATGTCCAGGCTGTGCTGATCGTTGATGTCCCACTTCAGCTTGGTGGTGATGCCCGGCCGCCAGGTTTGGGTCCACGACGGGCGGTAATAGGTGTTGGACTGCAGGTTGCTGAGGTCATACTGCCCGGCCTTGTCCGACGTGCTGGACAGCACCGAGGCCGTCTGGCCGTTGAAGCTGCCGCCGTTGCCCCAGTAGTAATACGGTTGCAGAGTCAGCGACAGGTTATCGCGCAGCTGCAGCTTCTGGGTGAACGACAGCGTGAAGGTTTCGAACGGGTTGCGTTCAATCTTGTAGTACTTGTTCAACTGCCCTTTGCTGTTGTACTCCGGTGTGGTGACGTAGTCGGTGTCACGGCCGTCGTTTTGGAACTGCGCCTTGCTCAGAGTGTTGTAGTTGGTGTTGTTCTGGCGGTTGTACTTCATCACCAGGTTGCTGCTGTTGCCGTTGCCGTCTTCGTACAGCGAGTTCATCTCGAACTTGTCGGAATACAGTCGCCCCTCGCCGCGCCACTTCTTCGCTTCGGTGTGCGAATAGGAGAGCCAGTTGCTGAAGCCGTTGTACTCGCCGGTCTCCAGGCGGGCAAAGGTTTTGCTCAGGCTGTTGCTGCCCAGCGTTTGCTTGACGAAACCGCCGAAGTCTTTCGCCGGGCGGCGCGTCACCAGGCCGATGTTGCCGCCGCTGGAGCCGATGTGCGGGCCGTCCGCTTCGGAAGACCCTTGGGTGACGAACACCTCCTCCAGGTTTTCCGCATCGCCCAGCAGGTTCGGGTATACCGCGTAGTTGCCGGAGTCGTTGATCGGAATGCCGTCCATCGACAGGCCGATCTGATCCGAGTTCATGCCGCGCATGGTGTAGTCCACGCCGCTCAGGCCGCTGGCGTCGTTGCTGTTGACGTTCAGGCCCGGCGTGTATTTCAGCTTGTCGATGGCGTTGGCCGCCGACGGCATTTTATCCATCGCCTCTTTGGTGACGGTAGAACGCGCCTTGGCGCTGTCATCCTGCACCATCATGCCGCCGCCGAGCGACTGCCCCTTGACGCTGATGGTGCCGACATCGGTGGCGTCGGCCGCCAGCGCGGCGCCCGGCAGCATCGCCGACATCACCGCCAGATAGATCCCAGAACGATTAAACGATTTCATTGTGTGCATCCCATAAAAATCAAACGATTAACCCTTGCGCTAAGGCGCCTGATAATTGAACGTCGCGGTAAATCTTTTGGTTGTTTGCCCGGCGAATGCCTCGCTCGGGAACGGCTTTACTGAACTGATGCTTTGCAAGCTGCCCATCGCCGCGCGGTTCAGCAGCATGCTGGCGGCTTTGTTGGCGATGCCGGAAGAGAGCACCCGCCCGCTGCGATCGACCTCCAGCCACACTTCGACGTTGCCCTGCGGGCGCTCGAGCGAGGCCTGACGCCCGCTTGGGTAGCGCTTGCGCTGTTCCAGCTCGCGGCGCAAGGCCAGCAGATAGCCGTTTTCAATCGCCTGAGCGTTCACCTTCGGCGCCGCGGGGGCGGCAGGCGCGGGCTGTGCCGCCGGTTTGCTGACCAGCGCGCGCGGCGCGGCGGGCGCCGGCGTCGGTTTAGGTTTCTCTACCGGTTTGGCTTTCTCTTTTACCGGTTTGGGTTTCGGCTTCGGCTGCGGTTTCGGCACCGGCTTGGCTTCCACGATCGGTTCCGGCGCCGGCACCACCGGTTCGGGGATCGGCTCCGGCTCGGGCGGCGGCGGTTCGGGCTGGGGTTCCGGCGGCGTTTCCGGTTGAGGTTCAGGCGCCGATTCAGGCTCCACCAGCGCCAGTTCGATGGCGGTTTCGTCGTAGCGCGGCTGGATCTTCAGCGCCGCCTGCTGGCTGGCGAACAGCAGGCAACCGGCGACAATCAGCGCCGGCAACCAGCTGAAAAGATGACGTGAGCGATAGAGCAGATACATGTCACAGCTTCCGTGTCGCGATGGAGACGGAGAAGAAACCGCCCTGGCGCAGGTTGTCCATGACCGCCACCAGCCGCTCGACCGCCACACCCTTGTCGCTGTTAACAATAATGGTGGTGGTCTGGTTGGCCTGCTGCTGTTGCTTGAGCGTAGTGACCAACGCGCCGAGCGCGATCGGCTGGCCATCCAGCTGCAGCTGTTCGTCGGCCCCCAGCGTGATGATCGCTTTCTTCTGCGGTTTCAGCTGCTGCGCACTGCCGGCGGACGGCAGCTGCGTTTTCAGCCCGAGCGCCGGAATGACGTTCAGGCTAATCAAGACGAAAAACACCAATAAAAACATCATCACGTCGATCATCGGGATCAGTTCGATGTGCGCTTTGTTCTTTTTCGGTTCGTTCCAGTTACGCATGACACTCCCTCCCAAAAGCGAAGCAGCCAATATAGGAGGGGTATGTTTACCTTTTGTTACGCTTGTGTGATCTTATTTTCACAGCGTGTTTTTTTTGCGAGAATTTTTTCAATGGCAGGCGATAAGGGAGAAGATATAACTTATTAATTAGCGATAGTTTTTATTGGAATAATTGCAATGCGGGCATTTCAGAGAGCCAAGGCCAGAGAGGATAATGTGAGAATAGTGACAGCCCAAACGGTCACTACAACAAGACCTCAAGCCCGTGCTTACGTACGATCGAAAGCAGCTTAAGCGACACGCCGCCGGGCCGTTTCACCCCCGTCTCCCACTTCTGTATGGTCGATACGCTGGTATTCAGATAACGGGCAAAAACCGGTTGGCTTAAACATAGCTGCTCACGCAAGGCTTTGATCTCTTGGGGCTGTAACATCTCGACCGGAGCAAGGCAAGACTCGTCGAAACTGCGTAGGGTTTCCAGAGAAATGGCGCCAGTACGATGCAATCCTTCAGCCGCGCTGTGAATCGCCTCAAAGGCCGGACTCCGAAACGTTTTTTCCTTCTTCATGGCAAATCTCCATCCATTCGTTCTTTACGACCAAGGATTGGAGCATTTCGTCGCTCAACGCGCCAAAATGCACCGCCAACTTGCGAAAAGCTTGCAATTCCGCCCCAGAGATATTGGCCTGGACCTGCTTGGCAAACAAAAAAACATACACCCAATGCCGACCGTTTTTCGCTAATACCAACGCACGGTCCCGATTGTGATTAAGACGTTTTTTAAATACACCACCGCCTAAATCCACAGCCAAACCCCGTTGTACATCGTGTACCGCCCGACATAATGCCTTATCGGTAATGCCGTGCGCCTGAGCCTTCTTGCTAAACCAACGAGTTTTAAATGTACGCATTGCAATGACTTCCCCATGAAACATAGCACTGAGTGAAACACTTTTCCAGAGCATTCCTTCTCGCCAGCATCACCTCAAACGTCGATGATGGCCACCATGGGAAACCCGATTTGCATGATGGCGCGCATCATGACTTCTTTCTGTGCAATGCTGAGGGCATCATTGCGAACGCACACGCAACAACATGTTTTACAAGCATAAAAAAAGACGCCCGCAGGCGTCTTCTTGGCATTTTCACTGAGGCCGGAAGGCTTTCAGTTCACTTTCACCGGCATACCGGAACGGGCCTTGATCGCCGCGTCCACTTCGCTCTGGTTAACACCGGCGTCCATCAGCACTTTGCCGACTGGCGCGGAAATGGTCAGCGGCACCGGATCTTTCGATTGCAGCTGCTCTTCGTTGGCCGACAGCGGGTTGTGCACTTCCACATAGCGCGAGCCGTCCGGTTCGACGGTGGCTTTCATCGGTTCATTGATGAACTGCACGCGGGTGCCGACCGGCACGTTTTCGAACAGGTACTTGATGTCGTCGGCGCGCAGACGCACGCAGCCGTGGCTCACGCGCAGGCCGATGCCGAAGTTGGCGTTGGTGCCGTGGATGGCATACAGGCGGCCAACATACAGCGCATACAGCCCCATCGGGTTGTCCGGGCCGGCCGGGAACACCGCAGGCAGGATTTCGCCGTCAGCCGCGTATTCGGCGCGCATTTTGGCGGTCGGCGTCCAGGTTGGGCCGTCTTTCTTGCGCTGCACGGTGGTGGTCCAGTTCAGCGGGGTGTCTTTACCCAGCTGGCCGATGCCGATCGGCAGCACCACCACGGTGTTGGAACCTTTCGGGTAGTAGTACAGACGCATTTCGGCGCTGTTGATGATGATGCCTTCACGCGGCGCGTCCGGCAGGATCAGCTGCTGCGGGATGGTCAGGGTGCTGCCGGCCTTCGGCAGGAACGGATCCACGCCCGGGTTGGCCTCCAGCATGTTGCTCAGCCCCATCTGATACTGGGCGGCAAAGCTCTCCAGCGGCAGCTTGCTGTCTTCCGGTACGGTGATTTGGATATTCTCGCCCACCAAACGGCTGTCTTTTGGCGGCAACGGGTAAACGACGGCGAAGGCAGCCTGGCTGAAAGCAACCAGTGCCGTAAACAGGGTTAATAACGCGCGAATGCTCATTTTCATCTTCGTGTTGGTCAAGGCCACTGGCGATTAGGGATATCGGTTTCTACGGCCACTTTACCCCGTTGAATTTCAGCCGACAGCCAACGGCGCTGCGGCCTGAAAAGCCAGGGGGGTTTGACCGGATGCGCATTATATGTGCACATCAATCAAAGTGTGAACCATTACCGATGTAATATCGCAATTTTTTGTAACCTGACGCGCCACGAAGGCGATTTTTTGCGAGAACCGCCGCCTAACTGGCGGCGGCCAACGCTTCCACCCGCCGAATGGGGATCAGATATTCACAGCGGATCGCCGCGCCGCCGAGCGGGCAACAGCCCTCCTGCGCCGGGTAGAAACGCTCGATATCCTGCCCCGGCCGGCGGATGGCGTTCATCTGCGGCATGGCAGTGTCATACAATCGGACAATAAAGTTTTGTAACCCTTCCGCCTGCCCCTGATAGGTGAAACGGGCATACTCTCCCTGTTCGATAGTCACCCGCTCCCCCATCGCCCCTTCGTCCGGCAAAGCGGCGGTATACGCCATACGCGGGCAGCCCCGGCGTTGCCTGTCGACCTCCAGGCTGGTGAGGCCGTACACCACCTCCGGCAGCGCCTGCGGCCGCAGCAGTTGCCGCCAGGCATGGCGGCGCAGCTCGCACTTGGAGTCCGCCAACTGCCCCAGCGTGAAGCTGCGGCGCTGGGTGTTGCCCACCAGCTGCATGGCGGGCAGCGTCACGATGTCGGCCTGCGGCAACGGCGCTTCGGTCAGCCGCAGCGGCGGCTGCAGGCCATAGCTCGACCAATCCTGGCTGCGGCGATAGCTGGCCGGCGGCAAACCGAATTGCTTGCGGAAGCAGCGGGTGAAGGTCTGCTGTGAATCGAACTGGTAAGTATCGGCGATGCAGGCCACGCTGGTGCCGGTCAGGCGCAGTTCGCGCGCGGCGGCGGTCAGCCTTCTGCGGCGCGCGTAAGTGCCGAGAATATGGCCGGTATGCTGCTTGAATATCCGCTGCAAATGCCACTTGGAGTAACCGGACTTGGCGGCAATGTCGTCCAGCGTCAGCGGCTGATCCAGGCTCTGTTCGATCCAGGCCAGCAGCTGTTCAATCACCTGTTGCTGGTGCATGGTATTCCCCTTATTTGCTCAGTAATGTCTGCGCCAGCATCCGGCCTGTGGCTTCATCGGTGGCCACCAGTATCGGATAACCCCAGAATTTGGCGCCGTATTCGGCGAATTCTTCCGCCGCCGCGCGTTTGGCGTCGTCCGGCTCCAGCATGATCATGCCTTTCACCCACTGCTTCAGCGCCTCGCGGTTATCGCGTTTCCACAGCGCCACCAGGGTGCGGGCATCGCGATCGTGCTCTTCACCTTCATCGCCGACGCTGCGGTCGGTCATCAAGACAAAGGGTTCGGCGCGCGCCAACAGCGCGCTGAATTCAGCCAGCTCGGCCTGGGTATCGCGCCCGTTTCGGCGCATCCACACCAGCGGAAAAGTGGCGGTATCGAGTGACATAATCAGTTTCCTCGCGAAAGGGTTTTAGGACTGGCGCTTACTTTATCGGCACCGACGCTAGACCACATTGCGCAATCAGGACATAATACTTTTCAATTCCGCCAAATTGAGAATTGTTCTCATGAAAGTACAGATCCCTCGCCGCAATCTCGATATCGATCAGGTGCCGCGCCCGCTGTTCGCCGTACAGAGTTCCACTATCGAACAGGACTGGGAAGTCGAGCCGCACCGTCATCAAAAGGCGCAGCTGATCTATACCGTGCGCGGCATGATCCGCTGCGAAGTGGAAAACGGCCTGTGGCTGGTGCCACCGCAGTGCGCGCTGTGGATGCCGGGCAACGTGTTGCACAACGCCCAGGGCGCCGGCTCGACCGAGGCTTACTGCCTGTTCGTCGATCAACACGTCGTCGCCGGCTTGCCGCAGAGTTGCTGCACGCTGTCGGTCTCGCCGCTGCTGCGCGAGCTGCTGCTGCAGGCCAGCACCTTCGAACCGCTCTACGACGAACAGGGCGCCGAAGGGCGCCTGACGGCGGTACTGCTGGATCAGCTGGTGGCCGCGCCGATCGAGAATCTGCACCTGCCAGTATCAGACGACGCGCGCATCCGGCAGTTGACCGAAGGCATGCTGAGCTGCCCAGCGGACAAATCCACCCTCGGGCAGTGGGCGCAGCGCATCGGCATGAGCGAGCGCTCCCTCAGCCGCACCTTGCAACAGCAGATGGGCATGAGCTTCGGCCACTGGCGGCGCCAGCTGCACGTGATGCTGGCGCTACAGCGCTTGACGCAGGGCGAGAGCGTACAGACGGTGGCGCTGGATCTGGGCTACGAAAGCGCCAGCGGCTTCGTCACCATGTTCAGAAAGGCGGTGGGCAAACCGCCGGCGCGTTATCTGGCGGAGCGCAACGCCTCCGGGCAGCCCCTGGGCGGCGCGATCAGCATGTGAACGGCCGGCGTATGCCGGCCTGGCAAGAGGCGGATCAGAAGTCGTAGAACACCGTAATCCAGGTGGAGTCCGGCTCGTTGTCGCTGCTGTTGGCCAGCGTGCGCTCCACATACACCGACAGACCGTAACCAATGGTGGTGCCCGCGCCAAGGTAAACGTGGTTGGCGTGATACGCCTCGTCACCCTTCAGCCGCAGCGAGTCCGCCGCCACGTAAGGCTGGATCGATTTGAGGAACGGCTTGTCGATATTGAAGGTGTAACCGACAAAGCCTTCCAGCCCGTAGCCGTCACCGGCGAAGAAGTGCGACAGTGTGCGCTGGCGGGTGCTCGGCACATAGTCTTTGTAATAGCTGGCGGTGCCGACGATGTACCAGTTGTTCGGCTGCCAGGTCAACGCGGTGCCGGACAGCTGCTGGTGATAATCCTTTTCGCTGTACAGATTGTCTTTGATCTTCGCATCGGTATAACTGTAGGCCGCGCTGAAGGTGAAGTCTTTCGTCACCTTGTAATCGAAGCCCAACCCACCTCCGCCCTTGCGGCGGTAAATCAGGTTATCCGCAGTGTGCAGATCGTCTTCCGGCAATAAATAGTTGGCGTACAGCGTCACCGGCCCGAAATCATTGGTGTACTTGATGCTGTTTTTCGGTTTATTGCCGCCGTCGTAGTCGCCGGAAATGCCGATGCCGGTGCCGCCCGCATGGCCATCGTTATCCCAGACGTCGCTTTTGATGCCGACCACGGAATAATAGATGCCGTATTGGTGGCCGTAGGTCAGGGTGCCGTAACGATCGTCCTTGAAACCGGCGTACAGCTGGCGCTGATAGTCGCGCTTGCCGTCTTCGTTATAGTGCCCGTCCCAGCTGAGCGCGTGCGCAAGATCCACGCCCCACTCGTAATAGCCGATGATCGAGGTGTCCTGCGTCAGCGCATAGTCGCCGCTGAAGCGAAAACGCGTGCCGCCGTCGTGGCCGTTTTTGTCATAGCCCGGCTCCGGGCCGTTATTGAAGATCCACTCGGGGCGAATGCTGCCGCCCACCTTTAAACTGAGCGGCGCCAGCAACACATTACTCTGCGGGTTTTTATCCAGAATGGTGATCTCGGCCTGTGCGCCGGCGGATAACGCCGACAGCAAGACGCCGCCAATGAATATTGGCGTTGTATTTTTTCTCATTATTACCCCTGCCCGAAAAAATTATTGTTATAAACACGGTGGTCTTAAGCCACGCGGAAATAATTACCCGATGTAAACAGCGCACGCAAGATATAAAAATTCACGTCATAATCTGCCATTATTCCAGGTTGGTTTTATTTTCAGCATAAACGTGTTCATCTGTAACGCGAAGAAAAACAATGTAATAACCGCAGCACGAAATAAACCAATCCGCATCTTTTATCCAAAATAACCCGGCGTGATTATCCGGGAATAAAGATAGCAAATAACAAATAAATATTATTGCCGCAGGTAAACCGTCACGCAGGGGAATTAACTAAAGGCGGGAAATAACGACGGAGCGCGTTGCGCGCTCCGGGAGAGAGAATTCACTACTGCGCCAGCCAGCCGCCGTCCATGTTCCAGGCGGCGCCGCGCACCTGCGCCGCCGCATCACTGCACAGGAACAGCGCCAGCTCGCCGAGCTGCTCAGGCGTGACGAACGCTTGCGAAGGCTGCTTCTCCGCCAACAGCTCATCGCGCGCCTGCTGCGGATCGGTACCGGCGGCGATACGTTTGTCGATCTGCTGCTGCACCAGCGGCGTCAGCACCCAGCCGGGGCAGATGGCGTTGCAGGTGACGGGCGTGCGCGCGGTCTCCAGCGCCAGCGTCTTGGTCAGCCCCACCACGCCGTGCTTGGCCGCCACATAGGCCGACTTGTCTTTCGACGCCACCAGCCCGTGCACCGACGCCACGTTGATGATGCGCCCCCAGTTGCGCTCGCGCATCCCCGGCAGCGCCAATCGGCAGGTGTGGAACACCGCCGACAGGTTGATGGCGAGGATGGCGTTCCATTTCTCCACCGGGAACTGATCCAACGGCGCCACGTGCTGAATGCCGGCGTTGTTCACCAGAATGTCCACGCCGCCGAACTCGCGTTCGGCATAGTGCATCATGTCCGCTATCTGGCCCGCATCGCCGAGATCGGCGCCGTGATATCCCGGCACGGCGCCCAGCTGCGCGACCTGCGCTTGCGCCTGCTCCACGTCACCGAAGCCGTTGAGGATCACGCGTGCGCCGGCGGCGGCCAACACGGATGCTATCCCGAGGCCGATGCCGCTGGTCGAGCCGGTCACCAGCGCGGTTTTGCCTTGTACACTCATGGTATCGCTCCTTTAAACAATGCCGGTCAGGTAGAACACGCCGATCACGAACAGCACCGCGGCGCTCTTGATCAGGGTGATGGCGAAGATGCCGCCATAGGCCTGCCGGTGGCTAAGGCCGGTGATCGCCAGCAGGGTGATCACCGCGCCGTTGTGCGGCAAGGTGTCCATGCCTCCGCTGGCCATCGAGGCCACCCGGTGCAGCACCTCCAGCGGAATGTGTGCCGCATGGGCGGCGGCGATAAAGCTGTCGGACATCGCCGCCAGCGCGATGCTCATGCCGCCGGAGGCCGAACCGGTGATACCGGCCAGCAGGGTGACGCTGATCGCTTCGTTCAGCAGCGGGTTGGGGATTGCCGACAGCGCCTGCGACAGCACCAAAAAGCCCGGCAGCGCGGCGATCACCGCGCCGAAGCCGTATTCGGAGGCGGTGTTCATCGCCGCCAGAATTGCGCCGCCGACCGCCGTCTTGCTGCCTTCCGCCAGCCGGCCGCGAATATTGCGAAAGCCGAACACCACCACCAGCAGAATACCCGACACCAGCGCCGCTTCCACCGCCCAGATGGCGGTGATCTTCGCCACATCGGTGGTGATCGGCTTGGCCAGCCCCGGCAGCGTCAGCTCATGGCTGGCGCCGTACCACTGCGGGATCCAATGGGTGAAGCCAAGGTTGAATACCCCGACCAAAATCAGCGGCAGGATGGCGATCAGCGGGTTCGGCAGGTTGATGTCGTCCGGGGTTTCCGGCTCGTTCAGCAGATCGGTACCGTAACCCTCCCCCTTCAGCTGCGCCTTGCGCCGCTGGCGTTCAAGATACAGCAAACCGACCGCGATGATGAACAGCGAGCCGATCAGCCCCAGCCAGGGCGCAGCCCAGGCATTGGTGCCGAAGAAACTGGTCGGGATGATGTTTTGGATCTGCGGCGTGCCGGGCAAGGCGTCCATGGTGAAGGAGAAGGCGCCGAGCGCTACGGTGGCCGGGATCAGCCGCTTGGGGATGCCGCTCTGGCGGAACAGCTCGGCGGCGAACGGATAGACCGCGAACGCCACCACGAACAGCGACACCCCGCCGTAGGTCAGCAGCGCGCACACCAGCACGATCACCGGAATGGCGTGACGCCGGCCGAGAATGCGGATCGCCGCCGCGACGATCGAACGGGAGAAGCCGGACAGCTCGATCAGCTTGCCGAACACCGCCCCCAGCAGGAACACCGGGAAGTAGAGCTTCACGAAGCCGACCATCTTCTCCATAAACAGCCCGGTGAAGGTCGGCGCCACCGCGCCGGGATCGGTCAACAGCACCGCGCCCAGCGCGGCGATCGGGGCGAACAAAATCACGCTGTAGCCGCGATAGGCGGCCAGCATCAGTAATCCCAGTGCTGCCAGGGCAATCAAAACGCTCATCGGACACCTCGCTATCGTTGTTATTGTCAGGTACGGCGTGCGAAATTACGGTTTCAGCGCAAAGCGCAGCTGATGCGCCCGTCGCCGTTGAATGCGTTCCCTGCGGGCTTCATCCCAAAGATAAAATCCCCGGCCGCTGCGCTGACCGGTATCGCCGCGCTGCAGCCGCTGTTCCACCAGCGCCATCATCTCGTCGCCGGTCGCCAGTTCCGGGAACAGGTGGCGAGCGATGTCCGCCACCGTCGCCAACCCGGTCATGTCGGCGGCCTCCAGCGGGCCGACCATGGCGTAGCGCCGCCCCAGCGAGGCGCGCATCACCTGATCCACCACCTCGGCGCTGGCGATGCCGCTGTGGACGATGTGCAGCGCCTCGCGCAGCACCGCAAACTGCAGCCGGTTGCCGACAAACCCCGGCGCGGCGCGCTCCAGCAGCACCGCCTCCAGCGCCATCCCGCCGAGCAGCGCCTGCACCGCCGCCAGATGGCGCGGATCGGTGGCGCGGCCGGGCACGATCTCCACCAGCGGGATCAGGTGCGGCGGGTGCCAGAAGTGGGCGATCAGCAGGCGCTGCGGATGGGTCATGCGCGCCGCCAACTCGTCCGGCGGCAGGCCGCTGGTGTTGCTGGCAATCACCGCGTCGTCGGCGATCAGCCCTTCCAACTGCTCATACAGCGCGTGCTTCAGCTCGAGCCGTTCCGGGATCGCCTCGATAAGCAGCCGGACGCGCGCCACGTCATTCAGATCGCCGGTCACGCGCAGGCGCGCCAGCGCCGCGTCGCGCTCACCGCGATCAAACTGCCCGACGTCGCTCAGCTCGGCCAGAATGCCGCTCGCTACCGCCGGCGCTTCCGCCAGGCGCTGCGGATCCGGGTCATACAGCAGCACCTCATGGCCGTGGCGGATAAAGTGGGTGGCGATACCCACCCCCATCAGCCCGGCGCCCAGTACCGCATAGTCAGATGACTGCATGGTGCCCTCCTCGGTTGTTTACGGGCGCTCTACCGCCAGCGCCACGCCCTGCCCGCCGCCGATGCACAGCATCGCCAGCCCCTTGTTCACCTCGCGGCGCTGCATTTCGTACAGCAGCGACACCAAAATGCGGCAGCCGGACGCGCCGATCGGATGCCCCAGCGCGATCGCCCCACCATTGACGTTGACCCGCTCTGCCTCCCAGCCCAGTTCTTTGCCCACCGCCAGCGCCTGCGCGGCGAAGGCTTCGTTGGCTTCGATCAGATCGACGTCCTCCAGCCGCCAGCCGGCTTTCTCCAGGCAGCGGCGTGCGGCCGGCGCCGGGCCGATGCCCATGATCGCCGGATCGACGCCCGACGAGGCGTAACCGGCGATGCGCGCCAGCACCGGCAAACGCAGCGCTGCGGCTTTTTCCGCGCTCATCAGCAGCACCACGGCGGCGCCGTCGTTGAGCGACGAGGCGTTGCCGGCGGTCACCGTGCCCTCTTTGCGAAACGCCGGGCGCAGCCGCGCCAGCGCCTCCAGGCTGGTGTCGCGCGGCTGTTCGTCGCGCTCTACCCGCAGCGCTTCGCCCTTCGGCTGCGGCACCGTCACCGGCGTGATCTCCTGCGCGAAACGCCCGGCCTGCTGCGCCGCCTGCGCCTTCTGCTGCGAGCGCAGCGCGAACCTGTCTTGTTCTTCTCTGCTGATGGCGTATTTCTCCGCCAGGTTCTCGGCGGTGATGCCCATGTGGTAGTCGTTGAACGCGTCCCACAGGCCATCGTGGATCACGCTGTCCATCATCTGCGCGTGACCGAGGCGCAGGCCGGCGCGCGCGCCAGTCATCAGGTAAGGCGACCGGCTCATGCTCTCCTGGCCGCCGGCGATCACCGCATCGGCGTCACCGCTGCGGATCGCCTGCACCGCCAGATGCACCGCCTTCAAACCGGAGCCGCACACTTTGTTGATGGTCAGCGCCGGGGTCGTCACGGGCAGCCCGGCGTTCAGCGCGGTCTGGCGCGCCGGATTCTGTCCGCAGCCAGCGGTCAGCACCTGGCCGAGGACCACTTCATCGATCTGCTGCGGCGGCACGCCGCTTTGCGCCAGCAGCCCCTGCACCGCCGCCGTGCCCAGTTCCACCGCCGTCAGCGGCGCCAGCGCGCCGTGAAAACTGCCGACCGGCGTGCGCGTCGCCGCCACGATCACCACTTCACGTTGTTGCACATTCACCTCCCGTTTCAGAAACGCATTTCCGGCACTTGCTCCGGCACGATCAGCCGGCCGGCGGTTTTGGCGACAATCTCCGCCACGCTGACGCCGGGCGCGCGTTCGCGCAGCACGAAGGCGCCGTCTTCTATTTCCAGATAGGCCAGATCGGTCAATACTTTGCGGATGCAGTTGGCCCCGGTCAGCGGCAGCGTGCAGCGCGGCAGCAGCTTGGACTCGCCGCCCTTCGAGGCGTGGGTCATCACCACGATGATGTTCTCCGCCCCCGCCACCAGATCCATCGCGCCGCCCATGCCCTTGACCATCTTGCCGGGGATCATCCACGAGGCGATGTTGCCCTCGACGTCCACTTCAAACGCCCCCAGCACGGTCAGATCGACGTGGCCGCCGCGGATCATGGCGAACGACTGCGCCGAATCGAAGATCGACGCGCCGAGGCGCGCGGTGACCGTCTGCTTGCCGGCGTTGATCATGTCGGCGTCCAGCTGCTGCTCGGTCGGGAACTCGCCCATCCCCAGCAGGCCGTTTTCCGACTGCAGCATCACGTCCATGCCCGCCGGCACGTAGTTGGCCACCAGCGTCGGAATGCCGATGCCCAGGTTGACGTAGTAACCGTCCCTCAGCTCTTGCGCCACGCGCTGCGCCATTTGTTCACGGGTAAGCATGCGAATTCTCCTTATGCCCGCAGGGTGCGTTGTTCGATACGCTTCTCGAAGGTGCCCTGGATCAACCGATCGACATAGATGCCGGGGGTGTGGATCGCCGCCGGATCCAGCTCGCCCGGCGCCACGATCTCTTCCACTTCCACCACCGTGATGCGCCCGGCGGTCGCCATCAGCGGATTGAAGTTCTGCGCGGTGTGGCGGTAGATGACGTTGCCGAAGTGATCGGCCTTCCAGCCTTTCACGATGGCGAAATCGCCGGTGATAGCGGTTTCCATGATGTAGGGGCGGCCGTTGAACTCGCGTACCTCTTTGCCTTCGGCGATCGGCGTGCCGTAACCGGTGGCGGTGAAGAACGCCGGGATACCGGCGCCGCCGGCGCGGATCTTCTCCGCCAGCGTGCCCTGCGGCGTGAGATCCACCTCCAGCTCGCCGCTGAGCGCCTGCTGCTCGAACAGCGCGTTTTCACCGACGTAAGATCCCACCACCTTGCGGATCTGATGGGTTTCCAGCAGCCGCCCGAGGCCGAACCCGTCGACGCCGCAGTTGTTGGAAACCACCGTCAACCCGCGCACGCCGCGCCGGCGGATCTCTTCGATCAGATTCTCCGGGATGCCGCACAGGCCAAAGCCGCCCGCCAGCACCGTCATGTTGTCCGTCAGGCCTGCCAGCGCTTCCTGGTAGCTGCCGACGCGTTTGTCGAGCCCTGCCATATCGTTGCCCCTGCATGTTGCGGCGCAGGGCGAAATGCCCTGGCTTACGTGAGGGCATCTTCAGGTCACAAAAATGATTTGTTAATTTTGTTTTTATGCCGCATTCATTTAGAATTTTTATCAATCACTCGTTAACCGACAATTAACAAAGAGTTAACGCCAACCAAAATGAAAATGAGCATCAAACAGTTACGTGCGTTTTTAGCGGTAGCTCACACTCTGAATTTCGCCCAGGCCAGCGAGCGGCTGAATATTTCTCAGCCGGCGCTCAGCCTGGCGATCCGTGGGCTGGAAGACGCGCTGGGCGGGCCGCTGCTGCTGCGCACCACCCGCCGGGTGACGCTGACGCCGGAGGGGGAAACCTTCTTCCCGATGGCGCGCCAGCTGCTGGCGGATTGGGACAACGCGGAAGAGGCGATGCGTCAGCGCTTCACCCTGCAGATGGGCAAGGTGGCGATCGCCGCCATGCCGTCGTTCGCCGGCAACCCGCTGCCGCCGATCCTCAAGGCGTTTCGCGATCGCTATGCCGGCATCAACGTGGCGGTGCATGACGTCATCAACGAACAGGTGTTTGAAATGATCCGCGAAGGGCGGGTAGAGATGGGCATCGCCTTCGAGCCGGAGCCGAGCGACACCCTGCACTTCACCCCGCTGTGCCGCGATCGCTTTCTGGCGGTGGTGCCGAAGGATTCGGCGCTGGCGCGCAAGGCGCAGGTGAGCTGGAAGGAGCTGCTGACGCTGGATTTCATCACCCTGCAGCGGCCATCGGCGGTGCGGCTGATGCTGGAGCAGGAGCTGGCCCGCAGCGGTCGAACGCTGGAGGTGGCGTTTGAGAGCCACCAGCTGGTGACGGTCGGGCGCATGGTGGCCAACGGCCTCGGCGCCAGCGCGGTGCCTGCGCTGTGCGAGCGACAGATGGATGAGCTGGGGGCGGTCTGCGTGCCGCTGATCGGCCCGATCATCGAACGGCGCGTGGGCCTGATCCGCCTGGCACAGCACCAACTCTCTTCCGCTGCGCAGGCGCTGGCGACGGTGATCGAACGGGAAATGGCGGGGAGTGGCGGGTAAGGCGGCACCAGCATTTTCAGATGATTCTCCGATCGAGAGCGTGAGCCAGAACCTGTTACCACCCTGTAGAAAATGTTAAGTTTCCTAAAAATAAGGAGGCTTTTCGACATGGAACAGAAATCCAGCAGCATCGCACCGGGCTATTGCATCGCCCAACAAACCGGCCCGCTCGCCTTCCACGCCAACTATCTGTTCGGTGGCAAGCCATCGGAAGCGGCACGCTTTTTTATGCAGCTCAATGCCGATACGCCGCTGGTTCAACCGGGGCAAATGCTGATCGTCGCCGATCCGCGCAATCATAACCAATCTACGCAGATCGCCGCCCTGATGCAGGCCAAGAGCCGCACCAGCAAAGCGGTGAAAGCCGGTGACAGCGATTTCTCCACCTTCTTGCACCGCAATTACGCCGCTATCGCCGCCTTCACCAGCTATGGGGAAACGGTCGTCGGGCTGGCTTCGGATGCCGGAGAACGCTACTTCAGCCAGATCAAAAATATCCTGGTCGAGATTGAAAAAACCTACCAAAATCAGTTCCGCACGAGTGGCGCGTTGATTGGCACCCAGTTTCAGGTGGAACGAGCGCGGCTGTTCGGTACATTAAAACCGTTACTGAATCGCCTTACTCGTGCTCAACTCAATATGAAAGAGTATGCGCAAATCAAACACGCGCTAGGGCTCTCCAGTAAATCGCTGGTGCATGAATGGAGCACCGCCGGCGTCGGCGCCATCAAGGGTTATTCGAACTACGTCGACAGCGCCAGCCGGGCGGCCAAGTTTATGAAAGCCGGCGGCTGGATCGGCATCGGATTGAGTGGGCTGAATACCACCAACGACGTCTACAACGCCTGCACCACCGGCCGCGAACAAGAGTGCGCCAAGATCGCGGTGAAGGGATACAGTCATTTTGCGGCAAGTACTTCGGCGGGGATTTGGGTAGGGAATGCAGGTGCAGGTCTTGCGATTGCAGCCTGTTCAATTGTGTTAGGTGCAGCAACAGCAGGAACAGGTGCGATCGTTTGTGGTATCGCTGGAGCCGCTATAGGCGGCGCAGCAGGATCCACACTGGGTGGCATGGGTTCCGATTATTTGACGACGTTAGTGGTAGGTGAATGATGAAATTTATCGTCATATCGTGTTTGATATTGCTGGTTTTAAGCGCCTTCATCCAGTTCATTGGTTACCGTCGCCATAAAAAAGAGTTTGATGCTTTCTATCAACGTTACGCTGGCAGCGGACATTTTATTCCGCCCTACGTCGCCTTTGCCGATAGCCTCGGCATGCTTGGAACCTCATTGAAAGCACAGTGGTTTCTTTGGATTCTGAAAAGGAAAAAAATAAAAATAAGGGATCAAGTTTGGCTCGATGCGAAAACCTACGATTTCGTGCAAAAAACCGCCTCTCCTGAGCTACAGAAGTGGCTGGCGATGGACTTTATACTTTTGCTCGTAGAAGCCATTATTACCACCGTGGGCTGTATTTTTATTTATCTCATCAAAATCAGCGTATAAAAATGATCAATTATATTGAGTCTTACATAAAAGAGATAAAACTCTTAGTGGTATTACTATTCTTTCTTTTCCTTCTTATCGCTATTATCCAATTTATTTACTATCGACTTCATAAAAAAGAGTTTGATCTCTTTTATCAACACTATGTGGTGAGTAAACACCCTGTTCCACTTTTTGTCGTGATAGCGGACAACCTTAACTTCATCGGTGTTTCACTAAAAGCCCAGTGGTTTCGTTGGATTTTGAACAACCGGAAATTAAAACTGACTCGCAACGTTTGGCTAAGTCCCAAAACCTACGATTTCGTTCGAGCAGCTTCATCACCAAGGTTAAAAAATTGGATCCGTAATGATTTCAGATTATTAATGTTACAAGGAGCACTCTTAATCATCATGTGTCTCCTGAACTATCTCCTGAAGTCGGTCTAATCCCCCTCCACCGCCTGCACCGCCGCCTTCTGCGTGGCGCGCTGATATAAGCACAGCTCCCTGCCCGGCTGGTTTTTCATA
Organism: Serratia sp. CY47444; assembly: GCF_052168635.1. Lineage (NCBI taxonomy): Bacteria > Pseudomonadati > Pseudomonadota > Gammaproteobacteria > Enterobacterales > Yersiniaceae > Serratia > Serratia sp. CY47444. The sequence continues at coordinate 7,112 of NZ_JBJNMH010000020.1, read as the reverse complement.
AACGGCTGCGGGTAGCGCCCACCGATAAACAGCGCCGAATAGCCGACGTCATCACCGTAGTGAACGATCGCCCCTTCCACCCTGGCGTTTTTTAGCCCGCTGGCTTTCAGGCAGGCGGCGCGCATCGCCCGCTCGCTCTCGGCCCACGCCTGTGGGGAAGACGCGGTGGCGTGGAACGCGGCCAGCGCGGCGATAAGCAGCCCTATTCTCTTCATCGTTACCTCTCCTTCTACGGCCCATCTCGCCAGTATAGACCGTACCGACCCGGCCAACCCGCCGCGCTCTTTACGGCATTTTTATTCCGCGCCCCGTTAACGTTACGGCGTTTTTACAGACAGTTTTTGCCGCCGCAGATACCCTTTTCACATCGCCGCTATGGCCTCACAAGAGAGTTGTCTCATGCGTTTATCCCTGCCTCTGGCCGTGACCGGTCTTCGTTCTGGAGCGCGCCATGCATGCTAATATCATCGGCTTCAATCCTCTGCTGGCGGAGCTGCCCGCATCGCCGACGCGCACCTTCCGCAAAGAGCTGGAACACTACCTGCAGCGCTATCCGGATACCGAACAGTTGGATATTTATCTGCACGATCTGAACGGCCAGCTGCGCGGCAAGCGCCTGCCGATCGCCGAAGCCTTTGGGCTGGAAAAAGGCTGCTACTTCCCGCTGTCGATCTACGCCCTGGATCTGCACGGCCGGGTGATTGAAGAAAGCGGGCTGGGGCAACGGGCGGGCGAGCCGGATCGGCTGTGCCTGCCGGTGCCCGGCACGCTGCGCCCCTGCGCGCGCGATCCCGAACGCCACGCCCAGCTGCTGCTGACGATGCAAAACGCCGACGGCGGCGCCTGCGAGCTGGAGCCGCGCGTGGTGCTGCAACGGGTGCTGAAGCGCCTGCACGAGCGCAACTGCTTCCCGGTGGTGGCGGCCGAACTGGAGTTCTACCTGCAGGATCCGCAGCATCCCGCCGAGGCGGAAACCTGCCCAACGCAGAGCTTCGCGGTGGATGCGCCCGAGCGCCACCATGCGCTGCTGAGCGACATCGAACGGCACGCGCGGCTGCAAAGCCTGCCGCTGACCGGCGTGGTGGCCGAAGCCGCTTCCGGCCAGTACGAGCTGAACCTGCATCACAGCCGGCGCGTGCTGGAAGCCTGCGACCAGATCATGGCGCTGAAACGCCTGACGCGGCAGATTGCCGAGCAGCATCACCAGCACGCCTGCTTTATGGCCAAGCCCTGCGCCCACGCTGCCGGCAGCGGGCTACATTTCCATATCAGCTTGCAGGACGAGCACGGCGAGAACCTGCTGACCGGCGCGCCGGGCGAACTGAGCGATAACATGCAGCAGGCGATGGCGGGCATGCTGGCGCTGATGCCGGCATCGATGGCGATCCTGGCGCCCAACATCAACGCGTTTCGCCGCTTCCGCCCCGGCATGCACGTGCCGCTGCGCGCCTCCTGGGGCCACAACAACCGCACGGTGGCGCTGCGCCTGCCCTGCGCCGACAGCGCCAACCAGCGTATCGAATACCGCCTGGCCGGCGCCGACGCCAACCCTTATCTGGCGCTGGCGGTGATGCTCGGCGGCCTGTTGCACGGGCTGGAACACCCGCTACCGCTGCCGCCCGCCGCCAACGGCTGCGAGAGCGATAACGCCGCGCCCTTGCCGCTCGGCCAGCAGGAGGCGCTGGCGCTGTTCCGCCACAGCGATCCGCTGCGTGAGCTGCTCGGCCCGGCGTTCTGTACCCTGTGGCACACCTGCAAAAGCGCCGAGCTGCGCCGCTTCGAGGAACAGGTCACCGCCGCCGAACTCGGCTGGATGCTGTAACCGACCTCCGATTCGTTAACCTAAGGATAATCATGAACATGCAACCGCAACGGGCGTCCGTGCAGCCGCTGCTCTGCTGGCGCAAAGGCGTTTTTCATATCAGCACCGATCGGCAGTTGTTGGATATCGACGCGATCCAGCGTTTCCTCAGCCTGCAGGATCGGGCGGCGGCGGAGCGCCTGGTACACCACGGCCTGTGCTTCGGGCTATACCGCAAGCGCCACCTGCTCGGTTTCGCCCGCATGGTGACCGACTACGCCACCTTCGCCTCGGTGAGCGAACTGTTCGTCAGCGCCGAGTACCGCGGCGTCGGGCTGGGAAGCTGGCTGACGCGCTGCTGCCTGGCGCACCCGGCTTTGCGCGGCCTGCGCGTCACGCTGCCCGCTCTGCAAGCGCCCTGGCGCGCCGATGGTTCGGCGCACGCCCTGCGTGCCCTTCACTGATAAGGAGACCCTCATGTCTCGTTTGGTGCTGATTTCCAACAAGCAGTGCGACGGCAAGGATCTGGCCTGCGCCGGCCAGACGCTGGCGGCCGACGCCGAACCGGGGCTGTGGCTCGGCTGGAACGGCGACGTGCAGAATTTCGCGCAGCGCCCGATCAGTTGCCGCCAACGTGCCGGTTATGATCAGGTGACCTTCCCGTTGTCGATCGAAGAGTTCCGCCGCCACTATCAGGGCTACTACCACGACGGCCTGTGGCCGGTGTTCCACAACCAGCCGGAGAAAGCGCACTTCACGCCGGAAAACTACCGCGCCTACCGGCAGCTGAACCGCCGGTTTGCCGATATCGCCTGCGAGCACCTGTGTCCGGGCGACATCGTCTGCATCGACGACTACCAGCTGCTGCCCTGCGCGCAGGCGCTGAAGGAACAGGGGCTGCTGAACGCCTGCGCGTTCTTCTTCCACCTGCCGTTTCCGTCGGCGGCGCTGCTGCGGCGCATCCCGGAACATCGCCAGTTGATCGCGTCGCTGCTGTTCTACGATTTGATCGGTTTTACCACCACCGACGATCGCAACGCCTTTCTCAGCTGCCTGGCGGGCGAATTCCCGCTGGAGATGCTGCCCGACGATCAGATCCAGGCCAACGGGCATCTGTTCGCCACCGGCATTTTCCCCGCCGGCATCAACGGCAGGCAGGTTTATTAATTTACGGCGGTGCGCCCCCTTCGGGCGCGCCGCTTTATTTCGCCGTGATTTATTTTCACCGTATTTACCGCCATCAAAATAGGTTATTTCATTTTCTGAATATAGCGATTAAAAAATAAATATTCATCCTGTTACATATCAACCGTAAAAACCCTACGCCGCCAATTGCTTTTTATCAGCAAAACACATTACCCTCTCCGTGCCATATTTAAACCGAGGAGGGCCCTATGGGCGATGAAAGTTTTAGTTTTATGCTAATGCTATTGGGCACCTTTCAGTAATGCCATCCACGTTGCATTCTGAAAGATACGGAATGCGGCAACCGCTCTCCTTCTGACGGCCTTTCCCGCTCTGCCTGCCCGCCCATCGCCCCGCTGCGAAAACAACGTCTGTCTCAACCGCTACAGCGGTATTTATCTGGTGTCGCCGGGCCTATTACCCGAGCGGCGACGGATTTCTTATGGGAAAAATAAGGTATTGCGTTATGCAAAATAACCGGGGTACATCTATTTTCAGAAAGTCTTATTTAAATGACTTTATCGTTATCGCCATCGGCGTTTTCTTCATTGCCTTTTTTATTCGCGCGTGGGGCGACATGCACGGCGACTTCAATGAACAAAACGTCTCTGCCATTAGTCTCGATGCCTGGAACCTGCTTTATTATTCGCTCAGAACCAGCATGCGTTTTCTCCTCGGCATGGCCTGGTCGCTGCTGTTTTCTGTGGTGTTCGCCGTGCTGGCCGCGCGCTATGCGCCGCTGCGCCGGGTGATCCTGCCCTTCGTCAACTTTATGGAGTCGGTGCCGCTGGTGGGGTTCCTGACCTTCACGACCGTGTACTTTCTCAACCTCTACCCGCACAGCGTGATGGGGCTGGAGTGCACCGCCATCTTCGCGGTGTTTACCGGCCAGGCCTGGAACATGATGCTGACGCTGTATCAGACGCTGCGCATCGTGCCCAAGGAGCTGGATGAAGCCGCCCGCAGCTTCAATTACAACCCGTGGCAACGCTTCTGGCGGCTGGAATTCATCTATTCGGTGCCGGGCCTGCTGTGGAACGCCATGGTGTCGCAATCCGCCGCCTGGTTCGCCCTGGTGGCCTCCGAAGCCATTCCGGTCGGCGATCGCTCGGTCGAACTGCCCGGCGTCGGCTCCTATATCGCCGAAGCGCTGGCGCAGCAGAACGTGCCGGCGATCCTGTATGCGATCGTCGCGCTGGCCGCCAACATCGTGCTGCTCGATCAGCTGGTTTTCCGCCCGCTGGTGCGTTACACCGCCCGCTTCAAATACGAAGACGTCACCGCCAATCGCCCGCTCGGCAATCCGTGGTTTTACAACAGCCTGGCCTTCTCGCACGTCGGCGCGGCGCTCGGCCGCACGCTGCGCGCGCTGGCTGACCTGTGGCTGTTCAAGCTGCCGCGGCTGTGGTACGCCCTCGGCCTGCACCGCCTGTTCAGGCTCGCCGCCAAGGGGAACTGGCTGTGGCGCAGCCTGTGGTATCTCGGCGTGGTGCTGGCCTGCGTCTGGTTCGGTTACCGGCTGTGGGAATACTTCCCCAAACAGTACTTCGCCATGCTGCCGGAGTGGATGCTGCTTACCACCGCGCGCGTGGCTGCGGCCATGCTGCTCAGCGTGGCGATCTTCACGCCGCTGGGGGTGTGGATCGGCCTGAATCCACGGCTGGTGAAGATCTTCCAGCCGATCATCCAGATCCTGGCGGCCATTCCGCCCAACATTTTCTACCCGCTGATCGCCGCCTTTATCGCCATTTATCATCAGGATCTCGGCTGGTGGGCCATCCCGATGATCATGCTGGGCACCCAGTGGTACGTGTTGTTCAACGTGATCGCCGGCGTTTCCGCCATTCCGACGCAGATCACCGAGGTCAGCGAAACCTTCGGGCTGCGCCGTTTCCGCTGGTGGCGCTACTACATGCTGCCGGCAATTTTCCCCTACATCGTGACCGGCATCATCTCCGCCGCCGGCGGCGCCTGGAACAGCGCCATCGCCGCCGAAGTGATCCAGTGGGGCAGCACCACCCTCAGCGCCACCGGGCTGGGTGCGTTCATTTCCGTCGTCACCGACGCCGGTAAGAACCCGGAGTCTGCGCTGGGCTGCGCCGCCATGTGTGCGCTGGTGGCGCTGTGCATCATCTTCGTCTGGCAACCGCTGTATCGCATCGCGGAAACCAAATTCAAATATGACTGATCAAGGGGGAACAACATGCTGACTCAAGAGGTAATTATCAGCGCCCGCCGGCTGAACAAGACGTTTATCGGCGAAAACAAGCGCCCCACCCCCGTGCTGCGCGACGTGTCGCTGACCGTGCACGCCGGCGAGTTCGTCACCATTCTGGGGCAATCCGGTTCGGGTAAGTCCACGCTGCTGCGCATGCTGGCCGGGCTGATCCCGCCGGACAGCGGCACGCTCACCCTGGCGGGCAAACCGATCAATGGCCCGAGCGCCAACGCCGGCATGGTGTTTCAGTCCTACGCGCTCTATCCCTGGCTAACGGTGTACGACAACATCGCCTTCGGGCTGCTGGCGCAACGGCTGCCGCCGCAGACGATCGCCGAGCGGCTGGGGGCGCTGCTGCGCCTGGTGGGGCTGAGCGGCTATGAGCACGCCTGGCCGCGCGAGCTCTCGGGCGGCATGCGCCAGCGCGTGGGCTTCGCCCGGGCGTTGGCGGTAGAGCCCGATGTCTTGCTGCTGGACGAGCCCTTCTCCGCCCTCGATATCTTTACCGCGCAAAAACTGCGCAGCGATCTGCTGGCGCTGTGGGGAGACAACCGGCTGCGCACGCGCGCCATGGTGATGGTGACCCACGACGTCGAAGAGGCGGTGCTGATGTCCGATCGGGTGCTGATCCTGGACGCGACCAGCAAACGGATCGATGACGAATTCAGCGTCAATATCCCGCGTGCGGCGCGCAACCGGGAAAGCCTGCGGCACCTCACCGATCGGATCCGCAGCTGCCTATACAAAAAAATCGCGCAAGCACAACCGGCCGGATAAGGCCGCATTTTCGTTAACTCAGGGTAGTGAAATGAAACATAAAAGCTTACTGATGGCGCTGGTCATCCTGCTGCCGGCGGCCGCCGCCGGGGCAGAAATCGTCAACAAAGACGGCAATAAACTGGATCTGTACGGCCAACTGAACGGGGTGCATTACTTCAGCAGCGATGCCGACAATAACGGCGATCGCTCCTACACCCGCTTCGGTTTCAAAGGCGAGACGCAGATCGCCGACGGGCTGACAGGGTATGGCCAATGGGAATATCAGGCGGGGCTCGATCAGCCGGAAAGCGCCGGGCCGGGCAATAGCTATACCCGGCTGGGCTTCGCCGGGCTGACGTTCGGCCGCTGGGGCAGCCTGGACTACGGCCGCAACTACGGCCTGCTGTATGACGTGGCCGGCTGGACGGACGTGCTGCCTGAATTCGGCAACGACAGCTACGAAGCGGCCGACAACTTTATGACCGGCCGCGCCAACGGCCTGCTGACCTACCACAACCGCAGCCTGGGCGGCCTGGTCGACGGCCTGGATCTCGGCCTGCAATATCAGGGGAAGAATCGGGGGGACGACGCTCTGCGGGCGAAGGATATTCAGACGCAAAACGGCGATGGCTACGCCTTTTCCGCCACCTACGACACCGGCGTGGGGCTCAACGTTGGCGGCGCCTACGCCAACTCTGCGCGCACGCTGGCGCAACAGCGCTTCGGCCTGGCTGACGGCGATCGCGCCCGGGCCTGGACCCTGGGGCTGAAATACGACCAGGACAACCTCTACCTGGCGGCCAGCTACGCGCGCACCGAGAACATGACCTACGTCGACGGCGATCGCTACGCCGGCTTCGCCCCCCGCGCGGACGCCGTCGAGGCGGTCGCGCAGTATCACTTCGATTCCGGCGTCACGCCCTCGGTAGCCTACCTGCAAACGCGCGGCCGTAACCTGCCCGGCATCGGCGACGCCGATCTGGTCAAATACCTGGATCTGGCGCTGAACTACAGCTTCAACGCCAATATGTCGACCTACGTGGAGTACAAGCTCAACCTGCTGCAACGGCAGAACGCCGTCGGCGCCGGCGCCGACGACATTGTCGAAACCGGCATCATGTATCAGTTCTGACCCGATACCGGCCGCAG